>DASWNL010000234.1:0-2579 GCA_036399215.1 Abditibacteriaceae bacterium | reverse complement strand
GAAGAGATGTCCAATGGAAGGAAGCATAATGGTGGGGGCGCCGGGTGCCCTCTGGGCGGATTGCGCCCTTGTCATGTGGCCGGTTAAAAGGGCGCAACAGGTTGCGCCCCTACAAGATCATCAATTATTTCGTGCTGTATTTCTGCTCTTGAGCGTTGGATTCGGCTTCGTATTTGGACGGGCACTTGGTATAAACGTGATCGGCTTCCATGACGCCAGGCGCCTTGTAAACGCCGTCCACCTGCACCGGCCCACCGGCGCGAAAGGTGTCGGGCAGGGCATCGCGAAAAGTAACTTTCACCGATTGGTTTTTGTCCACGACCATAAAGTGATGCGCTTTGACCACGCCGGAATCCGTCGTTTCCTGGACGCTTTTTACCGGCGCTTTCCCAACGAAACCAACCACGCGCAAGCGTTGGCCTACAAGCGAGTCGCCCCTGCTATCCGCGAGACGCAGTTTCTCAACCGGAATTTGTTTTACGGCGTTGGAATTCAAACTCGATGCGATTAAAACGCCGAAAGCAGCCAAAATCACAACTAAACCAATGTATTTCTTCATAAGATTCTGCACGTCCTAACGGTTGTCTTAGACCCCAAAACGCCTTTCATGATGCGACACCTTTACGACCTCAATATGGAAAAACAGTAAATCATGCACCTCTTGAGAGAACAAAGCCCGAACACTGTCCGCTGCTATAAGCCGTGCTGCAAGAGGTGTAAGCGATTCCGTTAAACTGCGGGCGTGCCTGATTCGGTTTCCGCGTCGCCCGCTTCAACAACCCTCTTGCGTGCTTTGCCGCGCGTGGACGATTTAGTTCAGAAGCTAACTATCCACTTCGGGGACGCACAAGCCACCATGCGGCGCCCTGAAATTCTACAGGCGGCGCGGCAATCTTTAGACGAACACCGTCAGGCGATTTTACAGGGGCAAACGTTTGACACCGCTTCGCTAAATGCTGCTGTTCTTGGTCAAGCCATAACTTTGCTCGAACAAACAACTCAAACGGCGCCACGTCGCGTTTTAAACGGCACCGGCATCGTTATTCACACCGGGTTAGGCCGCTCGCTGCTTTCGCGCTCTGCCGTTGAAGCCGTCGCGGGCGTTGCGGCTTCTCATTGTGCTCTGGAAGTAGATATTGAAAGCGGCGAACGCGGCAAGCGCGATGCTTCAATTGCTGCGTTGTTGCGTGAAATCACCGGCGCCGAAGACGCAACGGTTTGCAATAACTGCGCGGGCGCTACTTTTTTGGCGTTAAATACCCTGGCACAGGGCAAAACCGTTGCTTGTTCGCGTGGTGAACTGGTAGAAATTGGCGGAGGCTTTCGCATGCCGGATGTGATGGTGCAGAGCGGCTGCACCTTACGCGAGGTCGGCACCACCAACAAAACGCGCTTAAGCGACTATGAATCTGTTTTCGATAGCGAAACTGAAATTGGCGCTTTGCTCAAAGTGCATACGTCCAATTTTCGCATCGTTGGTTTTACCGCCGAGGTTCCGCTTGCCGAACTAACAAAATTAGGCCATGAACGCGGCGTGCCGGTGATTGAAGACTTAGGTTCGGGCGTCTTAGTGGATTTAACAAAGGCTGGCTTGCCTCATGAACCGAGGGTGCAAAATTCAGTCATAGCGGGCGCTGATGTAATCTGCTTTTCCGGTGACAAACTTTTGGGTGGCCCGCAGTGCGGCGTTTTGGTCGGTAAGCGTGAAGCTATCGCCCGCATTCGCAAAAACCCGATGATGCGCGCCTTACGCTGCGATAAATTTACGCTCGCGGCGTTGGAAGCCACGCTGCGTCATTACCGCGACGAAGACGAAGCCTGGCGCGAAATCCCCACTCTTCGTGCGCTTGGCGAACCATTATCGGAAGTAAAAAAACGCGCGCAGAAGTTGGCGCGGATGCTGCAAAAACTTCCGGCGCAAATAGAGGTTCGGTCTTCCAGAGCGCAGGCCGGTGCCGGCGCTTTGCCCACGACAACCATTGATAGCTTCGCCGTTTGTCTTGCGCCGCCACAGTTATCGTTGGCAGAGTTGGCGCGCCGCCTGCGAATCAATAATCCCAGTATTTGGGGCCGCATTCATGAGAATCAATTCTGGCTCGATTGCCGCACTCTGAGCGACGACGAATTGAAAGAATGCGCGCTGGCTATCGAAAGTTCTCTGCAAAATTCGCTTCATGGATAAAGAAACTAAAATTCGCCTGACAACCCTTTCATCTTGCGCCGGCTGAGCGTCTAAAATCGGCCCTGCCGATCTCGCGCAAGTTTTGCGCGGCTTACCCCAGAGTCAAGACCCCAATCTTTTGGTCGGCTTTAATCTGGCCGACGATGCCGGTGTTTACAGACTCTCCGCTGATCTGGCCTTAGTGCAAACGGTGGATGTTTTCACGCCGGTTGTAGATGACGCCTACGACTACGGCCAGATTGCCGCTGCCAATGCCCTGTCTGATATTTATGCGATGGGCGCGCGGCCTGTTACCGTTTTGAATGTTGCCGCCTTTCCACGCCAAACTTTGCCTTTTGAAATTTTGGGTGAGATTCTACGTGGCGGCTTCGACAAGGTAACGGAAGCTGGGGCGGTG
>DASWNL010000233.1:0-5203 GCA_036399215.1 Abditibacteriaceae bacterium | reverse complement strand
CGCTTGCAAGAATCCTGCGCTGATAGCCTATATCTGACTTACGGCGTCAACGGCGATGCTCATGTGACGGCGGAATCTATCCATCTCACGCCCAATTCGACTTCTTTTGTAGCGCGCACCACCACTGAGCGCATCAATTTGAATATGTCGCTTGTGGGGCGCTTTAACGTGTATAACGCCCTTGCAGCCGTTGGTTTCGGCCTCTTAAAAGAGATTCCGGCATCCACCATTCAAGCCGCTTTAACGCACGCCAAAGTGCCCGAAGGGCGCATGGAAACCATTGATTGCGGCCAGAGTTTTTATGTGTCGGTAGATTACGCGCACACACCTGACGGCTTGAAAAACGTGCTTTCGACAGTGCGCGAATTCGTGCCCGAAGGCAAAGGGCGCATTATTACGGTTTTTGGTTGCGGAGGCGATCGTGATGCTACTAAGCGGCCCGTGATGGGCACAATTGCCGCTTCGCTTTCGGATGTTTGCATTGTGACAAGCGATAATCCGCGAACGGAAGACCCGCAAAAAATCATTGAGCAAGTTGTCGCCGGCACCAGTGGCGGCCATGCCGAAACGCAAGTCGAACCCGACAGGCGCAAAGCCATTGAATTAGCGCTTGAAATGGCCGAAGCCGGTGATTTCGTCATGGTAGCCGGCAAAGGCCACGAAACTTATCAAATCCTCAAAGAGCGCACCATTCACTTCGACGACCGCGAAGTAGTGCGCGAGTTTTTAGAAGAAAAAAGTGGGGGTTAAGGGTTAGAGGCTGGAGGCTGGAAACGCCCCAGTCCCTAACCTCCAGCCTCCAGCCTCTAACTATGTCTGCCCAATTTTCCTTTGAGCAAGCCGCGCAGGCAACGGGCGGCCAATGGCTGCAAGCGCCGCCGCATGGCGTGATTTCGGGTGTGCAAACCGACACGCGCCAATTAACGCCCGGCGCTTTATTTATTGCTTTGCGTGGCGCTAACTTCGATGGTCACAATTTCTTGCATCAGGCGCGCGAATTGGGTGCAGTGGGTGCTGTCGTGGATAACAGCGATAACGCACCTGCTGATTTGCCCCTATTGCAAGTTGGTGACACGCTGCAAGCCTTAGGCGCTTTAGCCAAAGCGCATCGTGCCAAATTTGCGATTCCCGTTATTGGCGTCACTGGTTCTTATGGCAAAACCACAACGCGCGCTTTGATTGCCACATCGTTGTCATCGCAGTTGACAACATTGGCCTCAGAGGGCAACTTCAACAACGAAATCGGCGTGCCGCTCACGCTTTTACAGTTAGACGAAACGCATCAGGTCGCCGTTATCGAAATGGCAATGCGCGGTGCGGGACAGATTGAATATTTAGCCGATATTGCACGACCCACGCACGCGGTTATTACTAACATTGGCCCGCAGCACATCGAACTGCTTGGCTCCGAAGAAAACATCGCGCGGGCCAAAGCGGAAATTTTAAAATTCCTGCCGCCGGACGGCGTAGCAATTTTGCCCGCCGATGATGAATACCTCGATTTTTTCACGGATCAAGTTGGCTGCCATGCGGTGCGGTTTGGTTTCAATCCATCGGCAGAATATCACGGCGCTGAAGTCAAAACCGAAAGCGACGGCACCATTTCGTTTGCTATTACAACCGATTCGCATCTGAAAACCCATTCAGTGCATTTACCGTTTCCCGGCGTGCATAATGTGGCGAATGCCTTAGCCGCGTTGGCCGTTGCCGATTTATTGGATGTGCCTCTTGACCGGGCCGCAAAGGCTTTGGAAAGTGCGCAAGTTCCCGGCGCGCGAATGCGCGTTTTTCAAAACGGCGGGCTGACGATTATTGACGATTCTTACAACGCCGGCCCCACTTCGATGCGCGCTGCCTTGCAAACCTTGCTCGATTTTCCTGGCGCGGGCCGCCGCGTGGCGATTCTCGGCTCTATGAAAGAGTTGGGCGAATTTTCCGAAGCCGAACACCGCAAAATTGGTGATTTCGCCGGTTCGCTGTGCGAGGTCTTAATTGGAGTCGGCGGCGAAACGCGCCCGCTTTTAAACGCCGCCGTCGAGTCCGCGCGCCAGATTGAAAATGACCTGCAAACCTTCTATTGCGAAGATGCCAACGAAGCCGCTTCACGCTTAAATGAATGGACGCAAGACGGTGATGTTATTCTCGTTAAAGGCAGCCGCAGCATTGGTCTTGAAACGGTGGTGACGGCGCTTGGCGACTAAAGGTGGTCTGCTGCAAGAATGGGCGCAAGCCGCACAGAATCTTTTGATTCGTAGCGAATGGGGCATGGGCTTGATTCTCTTTTTGGGGTCTTGGCTCTTAATGTTTTTGCTGGGCGGGCCAATGATTCATTGGTTGCGCCAGAAACGCTGGAAAAAAGATGTTGTAAGCGATGCAGAAGCGTGGCAAGTGCGCGAAGACACGCCAGACACCCATCAAGCCAAACAAGGCACTCCTTCAATGGGAGGTATTGGCATTATTTCCGTCGCGTGCGGCTTGTTTGGGGCTTTTGTTTTATTTCTTGTCATATTAGGTATCTTAGCCGGCAATTTCACAAGGCCGCGCGGTTTTTGGATAGAAATATTCCTTACTTTCCTGATACCTTTGATTGTTGGAGCGCACGCACTTTTAGGTTTTGCTGATGATTGGTCGAAAGCTTCAGGACGTGGGGGGTTGCGGGCACGAGCAAAGTTACTTGGTCAATGGATTTTAGCTTCATTTTTCGTTCTGGTTTTGTCTGTGTTGGTAACGCAAAAAGTTGGTGGCCCATCAACTGATTTCCCCTCTTTGGAATTTGGTCACAGCGAATTGTATTTATTCTCTGTCGCATTTTTAATTCTGTTGATGGTCGGTGTAAGCAACGCCGTCAACCTCACGGATGGCATTGATGGATTGGCGGCTGGCCTGGCCCTTCAAACCGGTGCTTTCTTCTGGCTCACCCAGCCGGATTTTGATTCACATATTGGAGTTGTTAGCAACCTTTTCTGGGCGGCGTTAGCTGGCTCCTGCCTCGGTTTTGTGGCTTACAACAAATATCCCGCGAAAGTTTTCATGGGTGATACCGGCAGCTTGGCGCTCGGTGCGGCAGTTGGCGCGGGGGCAATTATGACGCAGAGCGTGTTTTTGCTGCCGTTTATCGCGTTTATTTATTTTGTCGAGATGTTCAGCGTGACTCTGCAAGTGTTGTATTTCAAATATACAAAGCGAAAATATGGCGAGGGACGACGGATATTTCGGCGGGCGCCGTTGCATCATCATTTTGAATTGGGTGGCTGGAGCGAATGGCGCGTGGTCGGCACCTTCTTGGCAATCAATTTACTGACTTCGGCCATTGGCCTGATTTTGTGGCAACTGAACATTTTGCCGCGCTTTCCTTGAAAGTGGGAGTAACGTCATTCCGAGCGGGCGCCCTGTGGGCAGGATCGAGGAATCTTGTCGTGGAAATAAACGGCAAGATTCCTCGATTACGTTTACTCGCTCAGGCTCGTCCTGCCCGGAGGGCGCCCACGCTCGGAATGACATCCTCGTGGTGCTATTTTGTTACATCCTCTAAAAAACTTTTAAAACCACAAAACAAACCGTGTTTCTCATGTTGGTTATCGTTAAAATTGAGTTGTGATGCGCAAGCGCAAAAATGACGAAGACCTTGAATTAGAAAAGATCGAAGAGGCTTTCGACGATTTATCGGATTTAATTGACGCCACCGCCGACGAAAGACCCGCTGAATTAGTCGAAGCTGAATACGAGTCGTGGAATGGCCCCGCCACCAGGAAGTGGGTGGCCGAAGATGTGGCAGGCAAGCTGTTCGCTGTCATTGGTTTGGCTCGTGCTGGTTTGCCCGCCGCGCGCTTTTTGGCCGAGCGTGGCGCACGCGTTATTGGTTATGATTCGCGTCCATTGGATGAATTGGGTCTTGAAGCCAAGCGGTTGCTGGGGTTGGGCGTTGAAATTAGAAACAGCGAAAATGGCTACGAAGGATTAGAAAAATGCCAGACCATTGTGCTTTCTCCAGGGCTGAAAATTCATCAAGACCCCTTAAAAGCAGTCTTAGAAGGCATTGAATCATGGGGCACCGAAGTCATTGGTGAGTTGGAATTGGCTTTTCGCTTTTGCCCGGCCCCAATTATTGGTGTAACGGGCACCAAAGGCAAAAGCACAACCACCAAACTTATCGCTGAAATGCTGGAAGCCGCAGGCCAAAAAGTAGCTCGCGCCGGCAATACCGGCACGCCTCTCATTGCCGAACTCTCCACATTGGACGAAGATTCGTGGGCTGTTGTCGAAGTGTCCTCGTTTCAATTAGAGAAAGCGCCGACCTTTCATCCGCGTATTTCCGTCTTGCTCAACTTGTTGCCGGATCACCTCGATTATCATCCTACGCTGTTTCAATATTGGTCAACCAAATTGAAAATCTTCGCCAATCAAACGCCGGGCGATGTGGCGATTTTTAATACCGATGATCCGGCAGTCGCGGCTTTGGTCAACGGCGAAAGCGATTTTATGAATGTGCGCGATACCATTCAAGCGCGCGTTATGATTGCTTCGGCACGGCAAACGCCGCGCGCCGCTGAAGCGAAAGTAATTCCAGGCCGCGAATGGGTCGGTTGGGAGGAAAATGGCACCTGGATACCGCTTTTGCCGCTTGATGGCGTGCCTTTGCGCGGCCCGCATAACGTTTCCAATATCGCGGCAGCAGTAGCCGCCGTTGGCGCTGCGTTAGGCGAATCAGTGATAGAGCATCGCCTCGCCATTGTTGAAAGAATGCGTAGTTTTGAAAGTCTGCCGCATCGCCTGGAAATCGTTGGCAACGCGCGTAATTTGACATGGGTTAACGATAGTCAGGCCACAATTCCTGCCGCAACGGTGGCTGCCTTGCAATCATTTGAGCCGCCGATTACTTTAATCGCCGGTGGGCAGACCAAGCTGGATGAGGCCTCTTTCGATGTCTTAGGCCAGGCGATTGTCAAATGCGGGGCCACACTGATTACCATTGGCGATGCCGAAATAATGTTAGCTGATATGGCGGCACGACATGGTCTATCCGATGACAAGATTATCGAAGCGCACACTTTGCAGCAGGCCATTATCAAGGCGCGCCAGGTGACGCCGCCGGGTGGCACGGTTTTGCTTAGCCCGGCTTGTGCTTCGTTTGATCAGTTCAAGTCGTATGAAGAGCGCGGCGAAAAATTCCGTGAGTTCGTCAAACGATTATAAAAAGGGGTGT
>DASWNL010000232.1:0-5981 GCA_036399215.1 Abditibacteriaceae bacterium | reverse complement strand
GGCGCGCAAGTTCAATACAAATTCGGGCTTGTGTCTGGCAGGGGATGAAGCGCCGCAAATTGAAGATATTGAAGCGGTTGCACAGCGCATAGCGCGGCGCGGTCAGGCGCGCATCGGCATCGCCGCTGGCCTTTATGCTATCCGCGAATCAATGGCCCTGCTTAACGGCGACCCGATGCCGCCAGAATTAAGCGAATTGTTCGCCGAATTGTGCGATGTGCAAGAGGAAATGTGGGGACTGTTGGTCTATCGGGACGTGGCCCAAAGGAACGATGAGGCATGAAGAATATCAGCAAAACCCACATTGCCAAAGACCGCTTTCGCACTATCCACAAGAATGGTTTTGAGTGGCAATGCTTCTTTACGGCGGTGCATCCTCTGGCCCAGTTGATTGCGGTTCAATGCCGCGCCAAAGGCATCGCCGTAGAGATTTTAACCATTCCCACCACTGGGGATAATTCGATTTTCGTTGTGGCGGCTAATTGCCCGCTTTACCGCTTTCGTCACGTTGTGCGGTGCGTTTACAATCGCGTGCAAAAGAGCCGGAAAAACTGGCAAGAGCAACAGCGTTTAGGTGTGACGGTTTGAAAGGTGGTATGCCCCACACTGCGCGGCGTGGGGTCGCAAACCTATGCAAAACACTCAACTATTAGGTGCCAAAATTCGGGAATTGCGGCGCCGTGAATCAAACACTCAAAGGGACTTAGCGGCGCGCGTTCAAATCGCCGTTTCCTATTTAGACAAAATAGAGCGCGGCTATTGTGCCCCGCCGTCCGATGCCGTGATTAGTGCGCTTGCCGGTGCCCTAAGCGCAGACCGCGACGAATTTTTTGCCTTAGCGGGGCGCGTATGTCCCGATATAAACATCTTGCTTGTGCGTTCGCCGCTCTTAGTTCAATTGGTGCGACTCGGCGCCCAGTGGAGCGATGAACAAGTCCGGCTTGTTTTGCGGCAAAACGGCGTGCCCGAATCGAAGTTACATTATCGGGGCCAGAACATCAAAAGTGATTGGGAAGACAGGCAAGACCGGCGCGAAGCTATCACACGCGATATAAAAAGCGCCGTCTTTCGCATGGATAATGCAGAGTGCGTTTATTGTTCCTCGCAGCGGCTTTTGCAAGTAGATCACATTCAACCCGTTTGTTTGGGCGGCACAAACGACTTAGATAATTTGGTGACGTGCTGTGACCGTTGCAATTCAAAAAAGGGCAATCGCACAAGCCCGCCGCCGTTAGTTTTCGGAAGATTCCGCGCTGCTGTTGAGGCGCAAGGTTAGAAAGGAAAGACAAGGAACATGGGAAATTTATTCTTAGCAAAAGTGCAGATTGAAGGCGTGCGCCCGTTGTTGTTTCACCACTTCGGGCCGGATGCGCTGCCACTGGAAAAGCAGGAGCGCACCGGGGTTGCGGGCAATGACCCCGAAGAATGGCGCAAGACGGTTTTAATGACCAAAGAGCGGCAGTTGTATTTGTTGCCCACTTATGCTTTTGCGTGCATCCGTGATGCAGCCAAATACACCAAAAAGGGCAAAGGCTCCATTCAAAGTGCGGTGTCTGCCACCTTGCAAGTGACAGACGAAAGGATTTTAGTTGACCGCTTTGTTCCCAGTGAGCCGATTCCAACCGATAACGACTTGCCGGTTTATATGTCGGTTATGTCGGTTAAGAATCCGGCGACTAAAGCGCGTAACGTGCGCTATCGCGTTGCCGCCGGAACGGGCTGGAAAGCGGAGTTTCATCTGCTGTGGGACAAAACCATTGTTTCCAGTGGCGAGATGCAAGCGGTCTTAAATGATGCCGGTCAGTTAGTCGGTTTAGCGGACGGGCGCAATATCGGTTTTGGCCGGTTCAAAATTCTCAATGTTGAGATTGGCGAACCTTCAAAATAATATCGCGGTATGGCTTGCTAAGGCACGTTTTGGTGTGGCGAGGCATGGCGAGGCAAGGCGCAGTGTGGCATGGCAAGACAAGGGACGTTTTATTGATGTTGTGAGGCGGCGCCGTTCGCAACGGCCCGCCTTTATCCACGCGGCATGGCGTGGCACGGTGTGGCAGGGTGGGGTTCGGCTCGGCGTGGTAAGGCAAGACAAGGGACTTTTTATTTATGCCACGAAAAAGACAGCCAAAAGAAATTTGGAATGAGACACGGCGGCGCATCTTAATGCGAGACAATTATCAATGCTTTAAATGCGCCATTGTCTTAACCGAAAACACGGCACACATTGACCATGTTCAAAGCGGCAAAAATGGCAGCAATGCCGATTCAAACTTGCGCCCGTTGTGCCGCCGTTGCCATGTGCTGCGCGCTGATTTTCGGCATCGTGGCATGATAGCCAGAGCCTTAGAAGATGGCATCATTCCGCCAAATTGGAGGGAATTAGTATGGGAGTAAACGGAACTGCAAAACCCCAATCAAAATACGTTCACCCCGTCGCGGCGCAACGTATGACGGTTAAAGTTTTATGGATGTTGGATTATGAGAACTCCGACAAATTGAGCGATGAATTACGGCTTATCATTGCCAGTTGTTCCTCAGTAACCGAAGCCGCAAACATGATAGCGCGGCGCATCGAACGCAGTTAGTTACACAAGAAAACCGGCCCTAAGACTTTAATCTTAGGGCCGGTTTTCTTGTGCGTGTCTTGTCACCGTCAAGGGGTCTTTGGTGATGGTAAGAAGCTCTTTGCGAAAAGCGCGCAGTTCGCTGTAGGCTTGCCGCGCATCAAGTGATACTTCGCCGTGTAATCCCATAGGAGCCTTTAAGCCTTGCTCACATTCTTAGCGCCCAGCTTGCGTAGTGCCCGTGCGGCGCGGCTCATCATCTTGTCACTCTGGCCGCGTAGCGCATTGCCCAGACTTGGCCGACCAGCGATGAAACGGTTGGCGCGCACGTTAAAGTGCCCCTCTTCGATCAATGGCGCGTGCGGAGCGGTTGAATCTACAAGGCCGTTGTGAATGTCATCCTCTGACCAATCTTCGCGCGGTGTTTCGGGCTCGACTTCAATGCCTGGATTCTGGGCACGCATGGCGGCCACAGCTTTTTGATAGTCGCTGCCTTTGGCGCTGCTTTTGTAAAACGAGCGGGAAAGCGCGCCGGATAAAACGGGAGCATTGCCACCGGCATCAAGAGCAGCTTCAGACGCGGTTTCATCCACGACTTCATCCAAGGCTTCGCGCAAATCCGCTTCGCTGAAATCGTTGCCGGTGACTCTCCATCCCATGATGAGTAGAAACTGCTCTTAATGGCGATGGTAGGGCTTTCCAAAAGCGGCCATGTAAGCCTTATCATCGCTGGCGTCGTTGTCCGCCTTGTCCTTCTCTCCCTGATTCTCCGCGCTGCGATGAAACAGGGCGCGCCTCACAATCCAGTCCGGCGCTTCGAGGACTTCCATTGGTGTGCAGCCCAGAGATTTGGCCGCCTGAAAAATGATCAGGTCTTGCGCTGGCTGCCCTTCTTTGAACCCGGCGAACCATTTGAGTTGGCGTTGGTATTCGCTTTCGTTGGGGTCGCGCTGTCCTCGCCATTCGGGTTCGCTGTTTTGTTTTCCCCAGCCGCGCTCAATTCGCGCTTCGAGGATTGAATAAAATTTGCGACGTTCACGGTGACGGCCTCCCCAATCCGCCCCAGCTTCAAGAGGTCATCACCGGTAATCTTTTCCTTGCCTGTAAGGCCTGGCGCATTGGACGCGATAATGGCCGAAGCTGCGAGATTCGCACGCGCTTTCAGCAAAGTTTCATCAGTGGATTGCAGTTCAATGAAGCGCACCCATCGCGGGTCGTTGGCTAAAGCATCCTCATCGCCCTCTTCGGATAATATGCCGCCGGGCTGCATGTCTTTCTCAGTAAAACCCGCTTCTTTGCGGTGGCGCTGCTGGGCATCGTAAGAAATCGCCATCAGCATTTGTGTGAGGCGATACGGCACGCGGTTGCGCTGCACTTTGGCTTTGTAGGTTAGGCCATCGCATTTGATAGGCAAAACCTTTTCTTCTAAAGCCAAAGCTAAAATGCTGGCCTCTTCTACTGGCTTGCCCTTATCATCCAGCACCGGCCCTAAATCAAATTCATTGTTCATAGTTGCCCGTTATCCTTGCCCGATGAAGAAAGAAAAAACGCCGCGTGTCTTGTCGGGCGGCAAGACACGCGGCTTCGTGCCCGAAAACCAACGCCTAATCATTAAGCAGGCGTTGGGTAAGAAATAAGCAGGCGATGCGCTGGGCCTGATGCAGGTAAGACCGGCCCCAGGGGAAACATGTAGGTTTCGACGTTGCCGCCGGCCTGCCGCGCGGAGGCGCCCCGAACCGCGCTCCAATGCTGCAAGCGCACCTGGCGCACACTGTCAGAGTGCTTTAAACGCAGTTCAAAGGCGCGCGGCGTGCTGGGTTGGTTTTTCGCATCTGCCAGTAGATCAGCAACAACCGAAGAAGCCGAAGAAACCACCAGAGAAGCCTCTTTGGACGGTTCGGCGCCATCGACCCAGTTCTGAAAACCCAGATTGTTTTCATCGGCGAACCAGACCGCTTCAGCCAGACCGGATAAGCCAAAGGACTGTTCTTTGGCCTGATCAATCGGGGTGGCGTCATCTAAGTCATCAAACGAATCAGCGCGGCGATGGCTGGCTTGCTGGACTAAGAGCGGGTAAAGCTGATCCAGCGTCACATCGCCCCCGGCGCTGCCCAGTTGGGTTGTGGTTTCGGTGACGGTGGTGGCCGCGCTGCCCGCGTTGTTGTTCAGGGTGCGTGAAAAGCCGGTGCCGGTGACAGCCACAAGCGAAGGGTCAACACCAACGGGCCAGTAGACTTTGTAGGAGCCGTTGCCGCCGCCGCCACCATTGGCGACAAAAGTGGGGGCTGGCCCGGTGCCGATGCTGCCCACGACCCAGCCGGATAAGGGGAAGTTGGTGGGGCCGCCGCCGCCGGGGCTGCCATAGGCTACATCGGTGCTTGTTTCATGCGCCGAAGTTCCCAGTGCCCACTGGCCGCCCGTATCCCAGTAGAGATGGTGCGTGCCGTCTTTCACGTAGAGCGGCTGGCTGTTGTGCGTGCCGCTTTGTGTATAAGTGCCGTTATAGCCCGCATCACCGGCGCCGCTGACCACATAGCTGGTTGGAGGCGTATAAGCCGTGCTGCTGCCCTTCACAATCACGTTGGCATTGGCCCCGCCTGTGGCGCGAATGGCGGTTTGCACCGTGCCTTCGCTATCACCGGGCGTTACCGTGGCACCGGCCACTGTGCCCGCAGCAGGGGCATTAGTCAGGGTGACGGTCTGCTCTTCGCCGTTGATGACTTCAAGTTGTGGCACATCGACGTTACCATCAAAGGCAACGGTGAGAACACCGGTCTTGGTATCGGTGCCAGAAAGAGTGCCGGTAATGGTCACGGCGCGGCCTGCATAAGCGTCCAAACCTTCGATGCCGGTTTCAAGCGCGCCGTTGGAAGTGGCCGGGGTAAAGGCAAAGGTTTCGGTTGTGCCGGCAGCGCGAATGCCCAGAGTTTTGGCAGTCGGTGTGGCCGCAAAGGTGAGGGTTTGAATCTCACTGGCTGCTTCCCAGCCGGTCATCGGCACGCCCTGGCTCAATTCGTCCGGCTCCTGGCAGATGATCGTGATGGTGGCATTGATGTTCTGGCCGTCGCGGCTAACGCCGATATTGGAAAAGTCCACGATAAAGCCGAAGGGGCAGCGGTCGCAGGAGTCGCGCAGACCGTGCTCAACCGTCGCAGTCTTGGCGCCGCGCTCGCCGCTGGTTGCCAGTTCAAAGGTGTCGGTTGTGATGCCGCCCGCCGCTTCGGTGTCCGCAGCATCACCGTAGATGAGCGGCGCTAAGAACAGGAACTCGTCAAAGCTCATCTGCACCGTGCCCGACAGAACGCGCCATGCTTTGGTTTGCGCATGGTAGGCGATGTCATTCACGCCATTGGGGCGAAAGCTCTCCCAGTTCTGATTGGGCTGTGCGACGGTCTGGAAGCCAACCATCACACGGCGATT
>DASWNL010000231.1:0-7347 GCA_036399215.1 Abditibacteriaceae bacterium | reverse complement strand
AAAAAGTGGAGTCGCTCAAAGAACGCATCAACGAAAACGCGATGATTCAAGAAGGCGATGAGCCGGCGGAAGACGCTCTGGCCCTGCTGGCCGAATTGGACGTGGCAGTTAATGAACTGGAAAGCCTGATCCAGCGCATCAACGCCACCAACAACGTAGCACGGCTGGAGAATGGCGCCACGCTTTCGCAGGCGATTGTGCAACGCGACATGATTGTGCTGCGGCGCTTGAGCCGTCAAGGCTTGGCGAACTCGGCAGGTGTGCGGCAAAACCGTTACACCCGTAACGAAGTGAAGTTCGTGCCGACCGTAAATGTTGCTGATGTGCGCCGCGCCGTAGATGACTTATGCAAAGCGCACCGCGAACTCGACGCGCAAATCCAGGCCGCAAACTGGACTGTGGATTTGCTTGATGAAGTCGCAGCGTAACCGAAGAAGTAACCAGAGAAGTTGGTAGTTTTGAAAGTCAGTTGAGAGCATCCGGTGTAGGCCCGGTAAAACCTGCGTGAACGAAAGTTCATCGGTAAATTGGTCTTCCAAGCCAAATATTGGGTTCGACTCCCAAGCCTGTAAAGCGTATGCCGTAAAGCGTAAACGGGTAAGGCGTATGAACGTAATAGGTATAACCGTTATGCTGGCTGAAATTTCAAGGCGAGGGTGGGACAGGGGACAATCTGGTTACATTGTTGTTGAAGTAAAGCAGTTGGTAGTCTCGAAACTTTGGCTGAGAGCATCCGGTGCAGGCCCGGTAAAACCTGTTGAACTTCGGTTCATTCCATTTGGTTCATGACCAGATAACCCAATCTGTAAAGGGTAATGCGTAAAGCTCACATGGGTAAGGGGTATGGGGTAAGGCGTAATACCACTGTGCTGGCTAATGATTTGAGATGAGGGTGGGATAGGGGACGAACAATTTTGAATTATGAATTTTAAATTTTGAATTAGCAAAACCCATTCAAAATTTAAAATTCATAATTCAAAATTGGTTGAATGGGAGGCTCGTCTAAAGGAGAGGACAGCGCTCTTGCACAGCGCAGATGACGGTTCGAGTCCGTCGCTTTCCATCGAAGGAACATCATGGACATTCAAAAATTGGCTTTGGATAATCGCATTTTTTATACGCGTGCCGGAAGCCATGCGTATGGTTTGAATACCGAAACCAGTGATGAAGATTTTCGCGGCGTTTTCGTGGGCAATCCCGAAAACGTCGCTGGCCTTTTTCCCGTTGAGCATTGCGAATACACGGGCGACAACATGCTCTATGAACTGAAGAAATTCATCACTTTAGCGCGCGATTGCAATCCGAATATCATCGAACTGTTGTTTGTTGATGAAAGCGATATTTTACTGAATACGCCCTTTTGGGAGCGCATCCGCGAAAAGCGAGAGTGGTTTTTAACGCGACGCGCCAAACATACATTCAGTGGCTACGCAACCGCGCAACTCAAGCGCATTCGCGGCCATAATAAATGGCTGCTTGATCCGCAACCGGAACAGGCGCCATCACCCGCTAAATATGTGCGCAAGACTTATATCGAAGGGCTGGGTGAGCGCGAATTATTTGATCAAAACGCTTATGAACAGGCCCATCGCCAGTGGAAACAATACTGGGAATGGCGCAACAACCGCAACGAAAAACGCGCCGAACTCGAAGCGCAACACGGTTTTGATAGCAAGCATGGTATGCACACCATTCGCTTGATGCGAATGGCGACTGAGATTCTGCGTGGCGATGGCGTTATCGTCAAACGCCCCGACCGTGACGAACTTTTAGCCATTCGCGCCGGCAACGTCTCGTTCGATGAACTAATGAAAATGGCCGAGGATTACGAAAAACAACTTGAATCACTTTACGAAACCAGTCCGTTGCCTCGCGCGCCGGACAGCGAAAAGATTAACAATCTCTTGCTGGAAACCTATCGTGATTTCTGGCAGGAGCGAGCGTGTTGGTGAACTGTGAAGGTGTGACATGAAAATCGAAGAGTTATTGAAAGAATTAGAGAAAGGGACGCACTCGCAACGCATGGCGCGCATGGTGGAAATCGGCAGGCAGTCGCTTCAAAATGAGCCGTTGCGTGCTTTGCTGGCAGAACTTGAAGAAGGTAATGGTTATCAGCGTCGCCTGGCATTGCAGGCGTGTTACGGCAGTCGCAACAGTGCGCCGGTTTTGCGCTTGCTCCATGACTCTTCTCGTTTGGTGCGCGGCCTGGCTTTGCATTTAGCGCCCTTAGTTTGTAGCGATGAACAGTTGCTTGAGTTGCTGCATTCAGCCCAGGCACGTTTACGCCGCGTTTTATTTCGCGACCTGAGTCAGCGCCGTCGCGTGCCAGTCATTGACCGTTATTTAGAAGAGTTGGCCGCGCAAAATGATAAAGACTTGGCCCCCCTGATTGCATTTGCTTCCGAGAAAGTCGCCGAGACTTTATGGCCCCTGGTGGCAAAACGAGCCGAAGCACATGATTGGTATCGCGTGGCACGACGCCATCCGCAGGTAGTCTTGCGTTTCTTGTTGGAAGAGATCGAGCCACTTACTGATGTGCCATCCAGTGCTATCAATCGTTGCAACAGCGTGCTGCAATCGTTGGCCAGCGTCAAGCCGCAATCGGCCTTGCAGTTGTTGCGCGTTTTATGGCAACGCGGCGCCGCTAATAAAATCTGGTGGTCGCCGGTTGCTTTGCGCTTGCCGCGCGAAACCGCAGCGCTTGTCCTCACGCTCGATGAAAAAATGACGCATGCCGATGGAGTTTTTGAAGCGCGGGTTCAGCGTCTGGAAGCGGAGCAAATCACGGCTTTGCTGGAAAATCATCCGGCACTACTGGGCGATCCTGACAACTGGCTGCCGCGTTTGGATGCGGCGCGGCGCCTGGCCGCTTACAATGTGGCGGCGCGTGGCTGGCAAAATAAAAACGGTGTCATGGATGCCGACATTGTAGCTTTGCTGCCACGCGAACCGCGTGAAGCTGAGGCGCGCCGCCACTGGAATTTGGCGTTTTTGTCGACACGGCCTACAGAGCGTTTACCTTATGCGGCCTTTTTGCCGTGGGATGAGGCACGCCAGGCGGTAGCGCCGTTTTTGCACAATCCTGATGCCGATTTGCGAAGCGCGGCACATCGCGCTTTGAGTGGCGCTGTCCGTTATCATCGTGCGCATTTGCCGGAACTTTTGGAACTGATTCAACAGCGCGGCAACGAGCAAGACCCGGTGCGTGGCGTCATCATCGGTGGCTTAGCTTCCCTACCGCCCGGCATCTGGCAAGGCGAACATCTGGAAGCCTTAGGCATCATCTTGCAGCAAGCCTTAGATGCTGCCGATCTTTCCCCGAATACCGCCCGCCAAGTCGAAGAAGTCGTTATAAAAATTCTGCCACGCCATGCTGAATGGGCCGCCGATTTTATGGCTGTGCTGGTGCGTTCGCGCGGTTATCTAACCTCTTATAATCTGGAAACGCGCATTGATGATAATGATATGCGCCGTCTGGCTCCTGTGCTGGCACCGTTGTTTCGGGCCTGGCAGGCGCGCGAACGCGAATCGCAATTTATCTATGGGGTGCGAGCATTAGGGCGCCGCGCCCGCGTTTTTCCTGGCCTGGAAACCATGCTTGAAGAAACGGCGCGCGAGGGAGGGGAACACGCTGCGCAAAACGCTCTTGGACTGTTGAACGAACATTTTCGAGTGCATTTTCAGAGCTTAGTGCCGCAGCTTTTGGAGAAAGATAAAAGCTACGCCATGCTGCCGGTTGTTTACAATTTTCTCCACGACCAGAGGCAAGATTTAATTACAGATTTCTTAGGCCGCGTCGCCTACAAAGGCAAGTTCAGCACAGGCCGCACGCGCTTTGTTTTGCCATTGCTCGATGGTTTTTATCGCTGGCTGCCCGAACAACAAGAATTGTTTGGCGACACATTAAAAGAGATTCTCTCCGATGCCGAACGCGATAACATAGCCAAGATTCGCGCTGTGCAGCAGATGGCAGCGTTGCCGGATGCAACGCCGCGCGCTTTGTGGCAGGCGGCCCGTCGCCAAAGTCAGGGCAACATGGCCATTCGTGACAGCGCTTTGCGTGCTTTGGCGCGTTTGGACGCCGGGCAGGGTGTGGAGGAACTGATTGCGGCGCTGGACGATGACCGGGCGCGCATTGCCATCTATGCTTTGCGCTCGATTTTATTGGAAATGCCACTGGCCCGCGCTCTGGAGATTTTACGTGCCGCTCCCACGCAAAAAGTCACCGTCGCCAAAGAGATCGTGCGCCTACTGGGCGATTTAAAAGCGCCGGAAGCCTTGCAAGATTTATTAACCTGGGGCGAGCGTGATTTGCACCGCGATGTGCATATCGCTCTACTGCGCGCTTTGTGGGAGCATCTCGATGAAGACCGCGTATGGCCCATTCTTGAAGCGGCATCACGCTCTGATGATGCCGCCGTTGCTATCATGGCAGCGCGCACCACGGCGCCGCGCTTAACACCGCAGGCTCAGAAGAAGTTAGCCGATCTGCTGGCACAACTGGCAGGGCACCCTGATGCTAAGGTGCGCTTGAATGTTCTACAGCGTTGCGTTAGCGATCCGATTCGTGACCCACAAAAAGTTATGCGCAAAGCGCTTTTTGCGGCACTGGATTCGTCGTTGCCGGATGAGTATCAAGCGGCAGCAGGGGCGGTTTTTAATTTGTATCCTCGCGAAACGGAGCTTATCGCTGATGCCATTGCCCGTCTTATACTGCGCCGTCGCGCATTTGATGAAGTGATGCGTCTTTTTGTCGACGAAATCGACTCTTATGCACGGTTGCGTGAAGCCGGTCGTGCTGTTCTAACTCGCTTGGCGGATGACCCATTATGCGCTTCGTGGCGCGTGAGATTGGCGACTCGTGTTTTGAAAGCCGAAGCGTTCTTGGCCTTGCTCGAAGAGTTAATCGTTGCCGACCTACTGCATGCGGAAACGCTGGGTGCCCTGTGTCATGAAATTGCACCAGCGCCGCCAATTGTTGCAGGCTATTGGGAGGGTTACTTTAGCGATATGTTCTCGCGTTTGACTAACTTGAAAGCGCCTGAAAAATTGGAAGACGTTTTGCGCAATCACGCCGATGAAAGGCTGCGCCGCATTGCGCTGGCTGCCCTGGTTGCGGCCTCTCGCGATAAGCGCGGCTGGACAGAGGCACGCCGTTCTCGATTGGCAAAGTTTCAGAACGATGCTTCGCCTCTTGTAGCCAGCGCCGCGCAGTTCACTTTTGCGCCGGAGGAAGAACCCGATGTTGAATGAACAACAAGAAAAACGATTAAGCAAGCTGCTTTCTTTGATGCTGCGCCATGAACCAAAGCAGTTTGGCTTGACACTTGATGAAAACGGCTTTGCACCCCTCCATGATGTTTTAAAAGCGGTGCAAAGCCGTAAGCCCTGGGGCAGTGCCACGTTGGCTGATATTCGCTACGTGGTGCGCAACTCCGACAAGCAACGCTATGAAATCGAAGGCGACCAGATTCGCGCGCGTTACGGCCATTCCGTCGTCCAGAAGATCGAACACGAACCGATTGAACCACCAGAGATTTTGTATCACGGCACCAGCCCGAACGCTTTGGAGAACATTCGCACACAAGGCTTACGTTCGATGAAGCGCCAGTATGTGCATCTTTCTATCGAACCCGAACAAGCGCGCGTTGTTGGCTCACGCCATCATCCACGCCCGATCATTTTGAAAGTGCAAGCGCATGATGCCTGGCAAAACGGTGTGAAGTTTTATAGGCCCGAAGATCGCCTCTTTTTAGCGGACGAAGTGCCAGCGGAGTTTTTAACCACAGATTAACGTGGAAATCTCAGTTAAATCCTAATTTTCGTAGCAGTTCATTCCACGCTTCCAAGGGCAAACTGCCGCCGGAAGCCTGGTCATGGCCGTGGCCGTAATTTCCTTCGCCTTCGGGTAGTTCAATGGCGCGCAGGAACTGCAAAACATTAATGCCCGGCGCACTGCGCGCTGAAAAATTGACACGGCCCGGCATATAAGCGTCGTTAGCTGCAATAACAATGAATTTGGGCAAGCGAGTGCGCCAGATTTGAGCGATGAGAGGGTGAATCTGGCATGGCGAATGAACGCGAATCAAAGCCACGTTTCCGGCAAATTGCGGCGCGGCTTTTTTGCCTTCTTCCAGGGCCGATTTTACTTCTTCGCGTGCCGCTTTTAAACGTGCCACTTCAGGAGAATCGGACTCGACCAGCGCTTGCGGTGAAGTGTGATTTAGCAAAGCTTGCGCGGCTGTTTCAGGTTCGTAAGTTGAAGCGCGGCGCGAGGCATTGACTAAAGTGGTCGCTTCTTTCAGCCATTTGGCTTTGTATTGTTTTTTCGCTTCGCCAATGATTTCAAAGGGCGCCTTTTCGCCTAAGTCGCTCAGTGTGCCGATAGCAGCAATCCAGTTTAAATCTTCGACATCAACCAGTGGCTTCGTCAACTCATAAATCATTAAAGACGTGTTGGGAATCGGCTCCCAGTTGTAGGCCGAAATCAAAGTGTCACCCGGCGGGCAGCCTTCGGGGTGATGATGATCTACGAAACAGGTTGGCACATCGGCGATAACCTTTTCGCTTTTGCTGCCCAAATCTAAAACCCACAGCGCTTGCGGTTTAGCTGCTTCAATTTTAGCCCGATTGTTTGGTGTCCATGCGTTGCGCTCGCGGTCGGGAATCAAGCGTTGCACGTTTTTATAATCGAGCCTTTCCAATGCGCGTTGCCATATTACACCGGCGCAGAGGCCATCGGCATCGCTGTCGTGGAAGGCTACACAACGCGCATCGGGAGACACATTTTTCAGAAACGCGGCAAAGTCAGCACGAGCTTTCTCAAGATGGTCTTCGTAATTCATAGTGATTCAGCTAATGCTTTGATGGTTTCGAGGGTATCAATCTCTTCGACAGGCTTATCATCGCGCACGCGCAAGATGCGCGGGAAACGGAGGGCGTAGCCGCTTTTATGGCGTGGCGAAACTTGAATGCGGTCGAAGGTGACTTCGATCACCACTTTCGGCTCGACCATGCGCACTTTACCATGTGCGAACTCTTGCAGAGTGTGAGCGCGAAACCACTCCGATAAATCGGCGATCTCTTTATCGGTTAGACCTGAATAAGCCTTGCCAACATTCAATAGTTCACCATTAGGGCCAAGCACGGCAAATGTATAATCGGACAAGACTTTCGAGCGTCGCCCGTTGCCGACTTCAACGGCTGTTACAACAACATCTAATGTAGCAATGGCGCGCTTGATTTTGAGCCATTCGCGCCCACGTCGCCCCGGCTTATAAAGAGAGCGTGGGTCTTTGACCATCAGGCCTTCATTACCCCGCGCCCTGGCCGCTTCAAACTCCTCAT
>DASWNL010000230.1:0-2690 GCA_036399215.1 Abditibacteriaceae bacterium | reverse complement strand
GATGATGAAACAGTTTCATATGCTGAATCCAAACGCGGCATTTACAAGAAATTAGTGATTCGCGATGATCAACTCATCGGCGGTATTTTAATGGGCGACTTGACCAAAGCCAGTGAGCTTCTGCCGGCCTTTGATCGCGGTTCGCTTTTGCCCGAAGACCGTGCTGCCCTGCTCTTTGATATGGGCGCGCCTGTCAAGCGTTATTCGATGCTGGAAATGCCCGATGAAGCGCCCGTTTGCCAGTGCAACGGCATCAATAAAGGCGCCATTCGCAAATGCGTTTTGGCCGGAGCCAAAAGCATGAGCGCCATTATGTCACAAACCCGCGCCGCGACCGGTTGCGGCTCATGCAAACCTTTAGTGCGTGAAATCGGCGAATGGGCCAATGAAGGTTATCTCGACGAATGAAGCGCCGGGAAGACAAGCTAAACTGCTTTTCATGAAAATCCGATGGACAAACAACAGCGTGCGCTTTCGCATCACGCCCGGTGAGTTGAATCAGTTGGAAGGCGGCGGCAACATCGTGCAAGAACTGCTTGTCGCCGGCGGCTGGGTGGCGTCCATTGAACCCACAAATGCCGATTCCTCATTGAGATTTGAAGCCAATGCCCTTCTGGTTTCGCTCTCGCCAAAGGATTTACAAACTCTGCTTCATCCTGAAAATGAAGGCGTTTACCTGAAAACTCATGGCGGAAACCCCGTTCGCTACTTCATCGAAAAAGACTTCCCCTGCGCACATCCTCGCGCCGGTGAAGCCGAAGAAACACCGACCGAGACCTTTGAGCCGCCAGGCGGTTTTGAAGAGCGCAAAAATCAGTCAAATCTGTAAATCCGCAGCAACGACCGCCTAAAGCCCACTAACCCAAGGAGTCATCATGCGTTTACCTCACACTTCCTTAACGCGAGGCATGGTTTTGCTCAGCCTCTTAACCCCTGCTTCCGCCCTTTATGCTCAAAATGCCACTCAATCTACACCAACCGCACCTATACCAACTTCTGCCACTCAGCCCTATAAAATTGGTGACTGGACGATTTCCGGCAGCCTGCGCGGTCGCGCTGAATACTGGGATTGGTTTGAAACGCCCGGCTTTAACGATACCGATATATTTGGCGGCACTCTGCTGCGTTTGGGCGCCATGAAACAATCGAAGAACACTGACATTACCCTCGAAATCGCGCAGCCCTCGCTTTATAGTTTGCCGGCCAATTCGGTGGCGCCTGCGCCTGCCGGTCAACTTGGCCAGGGCAGCACTTATCGAGCAGTTAATGGCGGTCAAGATGCAAGCCTGTTTATCAAAACGGCCTCACTTCGTTTTAAGAATCTGGGCAATCCTGCCAACTCATTGCGTTTGGGGCGCTTTGAATTTGTGGATGGCCTGGAAGTGCTGCCCAAAGACCCTTCCTTGGCCTGGCTGAAACGGGCACGCATTGCTGATCGCCTGATTGGAAACTTCGGTTTCACACATGTTCAGCGCTCATTCGATGGCGCCCAGTTTTCGCACAACAATCCCAGGGGCAATCTGACAATGTTTTTGGGTCAACCAACGGAAGGCGTTTTTCAATTGAATGGGATGGGTCGCGTCAAGGACGTTTACGCCTTTTACGGCGCTTATACCAAGCCCTTAAAATCGGCTGACGCCCGCTTGTTCTACATTCGCTATCACGATGGGCGCGGCTTAACGCCGGTTGACAACCGTCCGGCGGCGTTGCGTGCTACCGATACCGGCGACATTGACATCAATAACTTTGGCGCCAACTACATTAAGACTTTCGACACGAAGGGAGGAAAAGCCGATTTCTTGGCCTGGGGCAGCTACCAAACCGGCTCCTGGGGCAGCCAATCGCATCGCGCCAACGCCTTAGCCCTCGAAGCCGGCTATCAACCCAAAAACATGAAATGGAAGCCGTGGTTTCGCGCCGGTTATTTCAATGGCAGTGGAGACAACACGCCCGAAGTCGCTTTGGGCGGGCGCCATGAAACGTTCTTTCAAATGCTGCCGACACCGCGCGTTTATGCTCGTTTTCCCTTTTACAACCTGATGAACAACAATGATATTTTCGTTCAGGCCATCGCCAAACCCAATGCGAAAACCACTTTGCGCGCTGATATTCATCGCGTGCGTCTTAGCGATGCCGCAGACCTGTGGTATTTAGGTGGTGGCGCTTTCAACGATGGCGTGTTTGGCTATCAAGGTCGCCCCACTGCTGGTCAAAAAGGTTTGGCTAACGTTTTTGAATTAAGCCTCGACTATAACCTCAACAAAAACACCACACTTGGCCTTTTTGCAGCCCATGCCAGTGGCGGCAACGCTGTAAACGCGGCCTACCCTGCCGGCAACAAGGCTAACTACTTCTTTCTTGAACTCAACCATAAATTTTGATTGGTGCCGCTTTTTTAGCAGCATTACCTGACCTGATTGTTGCAATTTATTGTGTCAGCTTAAACTTAAACGTTATGCTGGGATTCGGTTTTCTCCCTGTCATTTGTTTTAATAGGTGAGGGAGTTTGGCTTTATGATCCGGCAACGTTTGTTTATTCTGGCTTTAGTGCTAACCATCGGCTTTGCTATTGCCACACAGGCAGAAGTAAAAGGAAGCGCACTGGAAAAATCCGACTTATTTTTGCCCGGTGATGGAAGCGTAGGCCTCTTTCGTATTCCGGGCATTGTAGTTACAACGAAGGGCACAGT
>DASWNL010000229.1:0-1687 GCA_036399215.1 Abditibacteriaceae bacterium | reverse complement strand
CTGGCGCTCTCTTGCGCTTTTGCCATCTGGTGTTTATGGGATGATAAAACTCTGTCACGGCGTCGCCGAATGGCCCTTGCCAGTGCTTTTAGCCTGGCCATTTTTTTTACAGCGGTTCCGATGGTGATTTACGCGCGGAATCCAGAGAATATCTTCTTCTCGCATTTTGAATTGTATTCGCTGTTCCGCCAGCTCGAATGGACGACAGCAGCTTCAGATGGCCTGCGATTGGGATTGCTTATTGGGCGCTACTTCGATTTTTGGGAGCGCTTGAGTTGGAATCCGCGCGTGGATGCTGCCGATGGCAGCGGTATTATCACGCCGATGCCGTTGATTATAGTGTTGCTGGCAATAGGCGGCCTTTATTATGGTTGGAAAACCCGGCGTGACAAAGCCATGCTGTTCTTTGCCTTGCTCATCATCTTCTTGCCCTGCGCCGCCGTTGTCACAATTGATGGCAGCCTGCGCCGCACTTTTGCCTTAGCGCCATTTATAGCGCTGTTGGCGGCGTTTGGTCTCTGGGAAATTTATCGCGCTGTCGAAAAACGAAGGCCCCATTTGTTGCCTTTTCCCAGAGTGGCTATTGCCGGCTTGTTTTTAGGGATCACCTTTCAAACAGCGCGTGATTATTTCGTGCATTTTCCGCGCACCGAGCAGCAATCATGGGCTTTTGTAACAGCCCTTACCGAAGCCTCGCATTGGATGAACAATCTGCCGCCCGATGCACACGTTTATTTTTTGTCCCATCGCTGGTCGGCGCAGTATCAAACACGGCAATTTATAGCGCCCAAAGTGTGGATTGAAGATCGTTCACAGGAACACGGCATTTTCAGTTTGGACAATGATGATCGTGATAAAGAGTCCATCTGGATGCTTTTGGATACGTATCAATCGTCGCTGGAGAAACTGCGCGTCCTGCATCCTGGCGGCGAAATCATTACCGGCCCGCCCTTGCCCGGCACCGACGAACGGTGCTTTGTAGCCTATCGGCTGACCCGGAAATGACCCAGAATGCCGTAAAACAGTTTGAAACTGTAATTCTTCGTTAATTCTTTTGAATAAAGGTTGACGGGCCAGTGATGTGTGGTAAGTTGACTTTTGGCCCTCAATAACAAACAGGCACACAGCAAGCCCCAAAACGCTTGCTGTTTTTTGTTTTCGCCACCTGATTTTCATGATTGTTCGCTTTTTTAACTCCCGTCGTGGGGCATCGTCCCCCGTGCCTGATGAGGCATCAAATCTTCCTCAGGAATCAGGGCTTGACGCGACAATCGAAGGCGGCGAGACGAGTCTCGGAACCAGCAGTGAAACCGGTAGCGAGCGATTGCCGGTTGAAACGGTGCGCCTTTCGATGGGGCGAGTCGTTATGGCCTGGGGCTTTGGCGCGGCGTTTTTCAATCTCACGATGGGCGCCATTTATACCAGTTTTGTGTTGCGCCTCGGTGGCGACGAGCGCGTTCTGGGCTTCTTATTCGCGGCTTTGCCCTTAATGAGTTTTTTGCAGGTGATTTCAGCACGTCTTATCGAGAAAACCGGACAACGCAAGCGACAAATGATGATCGCCGGTCTGGTCGGGCGCAGTTTATGGATGGTTACGCCGCTGTTCCCGATGTTTGTGCACTGGTTTCCCGGAGTCATCCGGCATGAACACGTTTTGCCGATGGTCATTGGTTGCGTGCTGCTTTCC
>DASWNL010000228.1:0-3476 GCA_036399215.1 Abditibacteriaceae bacterium | reverse complement strand
CGGAAACCGGTGGTAATGCCGAACGCATCGAAGCTATCAAGGCTGTTGGTGTTTTGGGCGATGAGAAAGTGGTGCCGAATCTGGTGCGCCTGATTGCCAAAGCGCCTGCCGATGACTTTCGTAATGCCACGATGGGCGCTCTGCGCGACATTATTGACAACCGCACGCAGGATAAAGCGGCTGCCGGTGCTGCGCTGGCTTTGGGCCTTACCAATGCCGATGTGCAAGGCAAGCGTGCTTTGCTGACTCTGATGCGCAACGCTGGCGGCGAAGCCGGATTGAATGCCGTAAAAGCCGCTACCAAAGATGAAAACGCCGATGTGCAGGATGCCGCCGTGCGCGCCTTAGTAGCCTGGCCGGACAAAGCCGCCGTGCCGATTTTGACTGACCTCGCTACGAATACGCCGAAGCCAAACTATCACGCTTTGGCTTTGCAGGGCGTGGTGCGCCTGGCCGGGACGGGCGATTACACCAACGAAGAGCGCATCAAAATTTTGCAGGATGTTATCACAGGGGCCAAGCGCGTCGAAGAAAAGCGCTCCGCTTTAGCCGGGCTGGGCAAAGTGCCGGATGCGGCGACTTTAAGCATCATCACGCCGCTTCTGGATAACGCCGACCTGCGCGAAGAAGCCTCGTTGGCAGCCATTACCGCTGCCAAAGTAGCGGGAGTTGATGCACGCAAAGCGGCGATGCAAAAAGTGATTGAATCCTCCAAAAACGCTGATACTATCAAGGCTGCTACCGATTTGATGAATGCGCCGTCCACAGTGCGCCCCTGGCAAATCGCCGGGCCATTTGAAGGCGACAACACTTTCGATAAAGACTTCGGCCCCGAAAAGAAAGTGGATTTGAATGCCAACTTTACCATTGGCAACAACCAGAAAACGCGTTGGAAGACCGTGACTTCGGATGCGCAAAACGGCTATGTCAACCTGTTGCAGCAGTTTGAGGGCAAGGAAAACGCCGCCGCTTATGCCGTGATTTATGTCAAAAGCCCAACGGCGCGCAAAGCCTGGCTAACGGCTGGCTCGGATGACGGCGCCAAAATCTGGATTAACGGCAAGAACGTCGTTTCCAGCAACGCCGCGCGTGCTGCCAATCCTGGCGATGAGCAAAAAGAAGTTGACCTCAAGGCCGGTTGGAACGAAGTGCTATTCAAAATCACGCAGGGCGGCGGCGATTGGGGTTACTACTTCGATCTGCAAACGACCGATAAAAAACCGATGACCGACCTCGAATGGGCGGCCAAACCGAATTGAATTTAGTCATTGGTCAGTTGCCACTTCAATATTCAGATGGCAACTGGCCCATGACCAAGGATTAACCATTATGAAATTTCCCAAATTGCTATTAAGTGCCGTTTTGGCCCTGAGTGTGGCACCCGCTGTGCGCGCTGCTGATCCGTTGCCGGAAAATCTGAAAACCGGCGAGTTTTTCTTAGGTTGTCAGGCATGGACGTTCAATCGCTTCACGACTTTTGAAGCTATCGAAAAAACCAAAGCCTCCGGGGCCAAGCTTATCGAGATGTATCCCGGCCAGAAGATGATGGCGGGCAGCGAAACCAAAGTTGGGCCGGGCATGAGCGCCGAAGACATGCAAAAGCTCAAAGACAAGCTGAATCAGGAAGGCATCAAAGCTGTCGCTTTCGGTGTGACCGGCATTGGCGATGAAAACAATGCGCGCAAACTGTTTCAGTGGGCCAAAGACATGGGCATTGGCCTCATTAACACGGAAGACACTGGTGCGATTGACACGATTGAAAAAATGGTCAAGGAGTTCGATATCAAGGTTGCTTTTCATGAGCATGCACGCCAGGAAAATAATGCCAATTATCGTCTCTGGGATCCGGTTTACGTTCGTGACTTAATCAAAGATCGTGACAAGCGCATTGGCGCTTGTGCCGATACCGGCCACTGGGTTCGTTCAGGTCTCAATCCCGTTTATTGCCTGAGAGTCCTTGAAGGCCGCATCTTAGGCAGCCATCTTAAAGACCTCAATTATTATGGACGCAACCCTCAGGGGCATCACGGCCACGACTTGCCTTTTGGAACCGGCGTCAGCGATATTGCCGGTATTCTCGACGAATTGAAACGCCAGAATTTCAATGGCCCAATTTCGGTGGAATACGAACACAAAATGGAGAACAATCTGCCCGAAGTGACCCAATCCGTCGCCTTCGTGCGCGATTACAAGCCGAAGAAGTAAATCAATCCTTCCAAAGATAAAAGCCTCGCTCAATTGAGCGAGGCTTTTATCTTTGGCGTTTGTGTTTAACGAGAGGTCGATAGTGCGAATCTAAATATTTATCAATCGGGAAAATAGCGCAAAGTGAAATTCCAATAAGCCATATCATGCTTTCTACTGTTGGTTCGCTATCACTTAGTGGAGCGAAAAGCGATTGATCCCCGATAATTAATGCAGTGATGGTGACTGACACAGTCGTTGTAATAGTTAAAAACCCGAAATACTCTACTGTCCATTGCTAATGGGACTTTTCACCACATTGGGGGCATTTCACCGCGCTATTAAAGCCTTGTTTCCAGTAGCGTCCCCAGGTCAAAAGAAATTGATGGCCGCAAAACGGGCAAATAAGATTTGAGTTTTTCTTGTTTTCTGTATATGGTGAGGGAATCGGTGGCTCTTGCATGATACTTATATCAAAGGTGGATAAACGCTTAACGTAACCAAGAAATAGTTTGTCATTCTGAGCGCAGCGAAGAAGCTGATGCTAAAAGGGTTCTCCATTAGATTCATCGCTGCGCTCCGAATGACAATTCTCCTGAGTTTTGCTACTTTCCAACGGCTTTTGGCACTGCTCCACAACTTCCACAATGTTCGACGGTAAACCAGGCGCGTGGCCTTCAATAGTAAATGCCGCTTGCAGACGCGCTGTTGCAGCTTCGGCATCGCTTTGATTGGCCGCGTGTAAGCGACAGAGAATATCGTTTTTCTCAACTTGTCCTCCCGGTTTTGCAAGTTCGTCAATTCCTACATCATAATTCAAAACTGAATCTTTGGTTAAGCGCCCACCGCCTAAATCACGAATAATCTCACCGATGATTCTGGCATCGCAGCGCGTTAGAAAGCCACTTCGTAACGCTTTGATTTCATAAATTACTGGCGCCTGATGCGATTGCAGTTTTGCATTGAATGCTTCTAAATCGGCGCTTTGCCATTCGAGCATTTCGTCCCATTTGCGACGTGGCGCGCCCGAAGCTAAACAAGTGGCAGCGCGAGAACGAGCTAATGATAAATCTGTTTCCAAACCGCTTTGTTGCAACAAATGCGCGGCGCATTCGATGATGAGTTCACGCAGATCATCGGGGCCGTTGCCATCAAGAATATCAACGCTTTCTTTCACTTCCAACCAGTTGCCCCCCGCGCGGCCCCAAGGCGTATCCATGCGCGTTAGAATCGCGCGAGTTTTGGTGCCGCATTCGTTGCCGAGATTGACCATCGCTTGCGCCAGTTCACGC
>DASWNL010000227.1:0-1749 GCA_036399215.1 Abditibacteriaceae bacterium | reverse complement strand
CTGTCGCGCTCTAGGGGTTTCGCAGGATGCGCACCACTCATTACGAATGCAGCGCGATATGCAACGCATCGGTGAAGTGGCGGGTCTGGCGGCGGTTTTAGCGCCGCAGGGCAAAAGCCGCCAAGTGCCTTTTGAAAAACTGCGTGAGGCTTTGCAAAGCAGCGGCGCTGTGCCCGAAACGCAAACCGAAGCCCCACCCGATGATACCTTTGGCCCCGATACCAAAAGCAGCAGCGTTTTAGCGCACGATGAAACCAATCTCGCGGCATGGCTGGAAGCCTTGGAGAAAGCGCCAGCCAGTGAATCGTTCGATGCGCCCTGGCATTTATATCGTGCGGGCAAAGAGGATTTACAGATTCGCACGCGCGTATTGTCACTTTTGGAATCCCCCAACGATTTGGCGTCGTGGCGTGCGGCAGCCATTGCGGCTTTATGGGGCGAAAGCGTGGCAGCACCCCGTTTAGTGAAGGCTATTCAAGAACGCGCCCACGCGACAGAAAATAGCGATGGTGACCGCGACAAAACCTATCGCTGCGAAGTGCCAAACTGGCTGATTGCCGTTTCGTTGCTGCGTCTGGTAGGCGCGCCCGATTCGCTGGCCGTTTTAAACGAATTGGCAGATGATGCGGGGCTTTTGCATAACGCGCGCACGGCGATTGCCTTGTGTTGTGAAGGCATCGCGTCGCGCCATGAACTAAGTGAAAGCGATCACGAAATTATCCTGGAAATTTTGTGGAAGCTCATCGAATCGCCCGCGCCTAATTCGTTAGCGCCGCCACAAAGGCCACTGATGCAAAGCGATTTTGCCGAAGCGCGCGTTTTGGAGGATTGGTCATGGCAAATTCATTTAGCTGTGGCCCGCGCGCGACGCTCTTTAGGTTTGCCTCCACATGAGCAGGCTGTTGCTTGTTTGGGAGATGAACGCGCCTTAGTGCGTCGCGCCTTTCAAATGGTCTGTGGCGACGTGACGTTAGATGTGCCGTTGGATGTGAAGATTTAAAGGTAATTTATGCCCTGGAAATTAAAAACCGGCGCACAGGTGGCGCGTGATAGCGCCGGCAAAGCGCAAGCTTGCACCCTGGTGACAACGGCGGTAGTAGCTTTGTGTGGTCAGGTGGAAAATGGTAAGCCTTTCGCGCCCATCAATGCCGTTAGTCACATCACTTTTGGCGATCAAGCCTTGGATCAGGAAGAGTTTTCGCTGAAATATACCGCAACCGGCGTCATGTTGAACAACTCAGCCAATTCAACGTGGGCCGCGCTGCATGAGATGCTTTTTGGTGCCTATCAGGACGAAGGTAATGTTCCGCTTTCTTTAGCTGGTGGCGCGCTGGTATCGGCCTTCGCTTACGTGACGGATTTTTATGTGGTGCCCAAGCGTTTCACTCCCGGCTTTGAACATAAGTTATCGCCGCGCTCATTGCTCTTGGTCTATGTGGTGTTGGCTTTGGTTTTGGGCCTGGGCCGGCGCCGCAAGTAAAAGTGCGCATCATATAGAAAAGAATAAAGAGGCATGATGATTACGGTAAGATGATTTGAAGTCATGTCTCAGCCCTTGCGCCCCGCCGAAATCTCCGAAGCGTCCTCCGCATCATCGAAAAAACCATCCGAAGACACACCCTTAGCACAATGGCATGATGAATCGTCTACGCCTGATGATTCATCTACGCGGGACACTCACGACACAGCACCTCGTCAACTGCCTTTTCCGGCCTTGCGACACCGTAATTTCCGCCTGTTCTGGTTTGG
>DASWNL010000226.1:0-6909 GCA_036399215.1 Abditibacteriaceae bacterium | reverse complement strand
GAAACAGTTTCAAGGCGACGTAAGCTTTGCGGCACGTTAATCGTGGAGTCAACTGGTGTAGCGCGGAATGAGTTATCACGTCCCGGATTAAAGCGGTCGTTGCGCTGCACCGTATCCAGATAACCGGCCCATAAGTGCGCTTGCCTGCCGATGCGGTGCCGCGCGCCGATAATGCCCTGATTGAAACGGAATCTGGCGCGATCATCAAGCACGGGCCGCGTTGCCGGGCCAGGCAATCCGGTCTTGAATTCGTTATGAATGGCATTGAAATAAAGGTTCGTGGCCGGATTTAGAGTATAGGTCAGCTCTTGATAGGCATCCGCCAACCTTTGTTCGCTGTTGGCTCGATTTTCATGGTCGTGGCGGCTTTCGGCGCGCCCGTAAAAATGCAGTTGCCCATCGAAAGCGCGATTGCGGTGCAGCGCTATGCCGCTGTGGGTGCGGCTGCCACCTTGCGCGGTCAGTTGGGTATCAATGCCGCCGCGCTCCAGTTGATCGGAGATGGCCGGGTCTAACAAAAACGCCTGACGAAAACCGGTGCCCTGCGTGCGCCTGGTAGTGCGCTCATCGCCCGTAATGAGCTTGGCTGAAAATTGAGCTAAAGCAAAAGCATTCTGTGGATCAAGGGCTAAGGCGGTGCGCAGTTCGCGTTGCGCTTGCGTTTCCAGGCCGCTAAAGGTGTAAGCCTGCGCCAATATGGCATGATACTGGGCGATTTGCGGCGCTAATTGCACGGCTTTTTGTCCGGCGTTGATGGCTAAATCTAAACGGTTGGCATCCAAAGCCACTTTCGCCAAACCCGCATAAGCCAAAGCGCTGGGCGCCTGCGCTATCGCTTGTTGAAAAGCGTCTATGGCCTGTGCATAATTAGCCTGCTCGTAATGAACCTCGCCCAAAGCGGCAAGCACATCTTTGTTGTCGGGCCGTCGCAACTGCGCTATTCTCAGCACCGTTATGGCTTCTTCCTTGCGATCCATGCGCGTATAAACTCGCGCCAAAGCCGCTGAAGCGGGCAGAAAATCCGGCGCCAAGCGCAGGCTTTCCTGCAAATCTCTAACGGCGTGACGATAATCGCGGCGTTGCGCCCCGGCAATGCCGAGCAGATAATGTGCGGGCGCTAATTGCGGGTCGAGTGCAACGGCTTGCGCGGCCATGCGCGCCGCTGCATCTACATCGCCACGCGCCAGCAGGGCTTGCCCTAACGCTACGCGCGCGGCGGGTGAATCGGCATCTAATTGCGCTGCTATGCGCGCTTCGCGTTCGGCTTCGCGGGCCTTGCCGCTATAGAAATAGGCCAGTGCTAAATTGCCGCGCGCCAGGGCCGAAAACGGTGCCTGCTTCGTTGCCGCAAGACCTTCAGCCAGGGCCACATCGTTTTGCCCCTGTGCCAAAGCCAAAAGCGACAACCAGGAGTGCGCCTGATAGCTATAAAGAGAAGGCTCGCCCTGTGCTGCAACCTCAAAGGCGGCTTTGGCCTGATCTTGTTTGGCAGGTTGACGCATCAAAGCCAAACCCAGAGCGATGTTGGCCTCGGCATTTTTGGCATCAACAGCGATGGCGCGCTCTGCTGCCTGTTGCGCTTCGGCAGGACTATTGCGTGCCAGTTGTAACTGGGCATTTCCAATCAAGGCCGCAAGATGATTTGGCTCATTTTGAAGTGCCGCAGCAAAAGCTACTTGCGCCTCATCTAACTCATTCAATTCAAGATGCGCATAGCCAACGCGTGTCAAAGTTGATGGCTGACGTGGCGCCTTTTCATTAACGCGTTGCCATAGTGCCAAGGCTTCTTGAAATTGGCCGGCATCAAAAAGCGCATCGCCGTAACGAATTTGCGTTTCGATATTTTCGGGTTGCGCCTCTGCCTGGCGTTTCCAGGTCAGAACTTCATCATTCAGTGTGCGGCGATTGCGTAATGCTTCGGAAGTGGTAAAGAATTTCTCGCGGGGAATGAGTGCCTGTTCTAAATCCAGACTCCATTCGATGATTAAAGCAGCATTGGGAATGGTAATCGGCATGGTTGGCGCCTGGCCGGGGCGGGCGGTGCTTTGTTGCGAAGTGGCAACAACAACGCGGCCAAAGGGATTGAAGAATTCGACTTCGCCTTCGATGACGGTCAGGGTGGTTGTGCCATCACCTTCAGCAACTTGCAGGAAGATTTCCGTGCCGCGCACGCCCAAAGCAACGGTGCGCGTGCTCGCCGTATTGCCGGGTCGCAGCCGTGCCCACAATTCGCCACCCAAAGCGCGGAACAAACTGCTTTTGCCCGCGCCCTGAGAAGGCGTGATTTCGATAGTGGTTTTTTCGTTGAGGCGAACCGTCGCGCCATCGCTAAATAGCAGCGCCAGTTTGCCGCCGGGGCCAGTGCCGACAACATCGCCGGCAAAAAGCGACTTGCGCACCGTTAAAGGCACTGCCTGCGTTTTGCCTTTGGCACGGATGAAGGTTTCACCGCGTGATGTGCGAACTGTGGCTATCGGCGCCGCTTGTGCTATCAATTGCGCCCAGAAAACAAGACAAAGACACGCCACAAAGAAAGGTTTATGTTTCATAAAGGGATGACCCTTGCATCTAAACCTCGTAGGGACGTGACCTATCACATCCCTACATTAACCCCAATTTTTGAAATTGCGTCGCTGTTGATACTAATACTGATGCCAATGGACGGCAAGCCCCGGCGTGTCAATTGTCTTCACTTTAAAAGCGCCTCGGCATTTCGCCGGTCGGGGCAAGTTTTGGAACAAAATTGGCAGTCCGTTATTATAAGATTGTAACTTGTTCGAAAGTGATTTTGAGACATCACATTTTCTATGTGAGTCTTGTTTCTATGCCCCATTCCAACAATTCACGCCATTCCCAACACCAAAACCAACAAGAGCCGGAAGAGCGTTTTGAAAAAGTAAGCCTGATGCGCTGCGCGCCGGAAACGGATGATGCCGCTGTGATGCAGAAGACGCAAGAGTGCATTGGCTTGCTAGGTGAGCTGCCTTCCGAGATTCAGAATGCGCGCACTATTGCCGTCAAGATCAACGCTGGAATCCATCGCGTAGTGACGCTGCACGGCAAGCAAACCGAATTGACTGACCCGGCTGTTGTCGAAGGCACCATTCGCGCCTTGCGCGCCATAACCGATGCCGAACTGTTAGTTGGCGATGCGCCGACGGATGGAGATGCCGCAAGTCTTTATGCCAAGCTGGGCTTGCCGGAGCGACTATCCCGTTACCCTAATGTTCGGCTGGTTGATTTCAACGCCAGCGAATTAGTGGATGTCGAAATGCCGCACTCGCAACCGATGTTTAGTCGGTATACGTTGCCGCGCGAATTGGCACAGGCGGATGCTTTTGTATCGGTTGCCAAGATGAAAGCTCACGCCAGCATGGGCTGCACATTATGCATCAAAAACCTGTTCGGTTGGATGCCGACCGCAGTTTATGGTGCGCCCCGAATGTATTTGCATGACCGCTTGATTCGCTTGCCCCGCGTGCTTTCTGATATGGCGCAATGGATGCGGCCCTCGCTGAATGTAATCGACGGCATTGTAGCGCTCAATAAGCAAGAGTGGCATGGCGAAACCTTGAGTCCAGGTTTGTTGTTGGCGGGAACTAACATCGTTGCTACAGATAGTGTGGGCGCACGTGCTATGGGCTTCAACCCGCAGGGAGATTATCCCGAAGCACCATTCTATTACAGGCGAAATGCCATTGAGTTAGCAGCCCAGGCCGGGTTAGGCCCTAATGAATCCGACAGGATTCAGGTTATTGGGCCGACACCCGAAGAAGTTGTAACTCTCTTTGACGTTGAGGCTTACGAGGGAAACACACGTCGCCCGGAGCAATTACAACGCGGCGCGGAATGTGTGGCTCAATATCGCGCGCAACAGGCAGAACTGGCTTCGCGCTATCATGGTCGTTACCTCGCCCTTTTTGATGGCGAAGTGTTATGGGATGGCCCGGATATGAAGACCATGCAACGATTGGAACACGAAAGCGGACGCGACTGGCAAAATGTGCCGCAGTTCGTGGTGCGTTGCGTGCCGCCTGATGAAGAAATTGAAAACCTGGACTGGTATGCACACGAAGCTCAGTTCGCTACGCAAAAGGTTCCTCAGCAAGCGGAATTAGCTGTTTGATTTTTAAATTAGGAACTGCAAGAGAGTGTGGCGCAGCCAGGCTTGTCACGCGCCCATTCGGGCCGTTTAGCGGCCAAATCGTCATGCTCCGGCTGTTCATCGTAGGGCGTTTTTAATACGTTCATTAACGTATGCAGAAAGGTTAAATCGCCCGCTTCGGCTGCTTCAATGGCCCGCTGTGCTAAGTAATTGCGCAGAACGTATTTTGGATTGGCGCTAAGCATTGTGGCTTGTATATCTTCAATCGAGGCCGATTCCTGTTGCAATCTCTGGGCGTAGCGAACAATCCACTGCTGCATCTTTTGATGCGCGTTGTTTGTAGGCTCCAAATAGCAAGTTGCTTCAACAAGGTCGTTTGCAAAAAGCTCCTGATTGTCTGTCGTTGTCACCAAAGTTTGCGCGCCATGCGACAGATGTCGAAAGAACAGCGTCATGTCCGCTTCGGATTCAATCAAGCTTTGTTGAAGTTCTTCTATCAAGGCGTCATCTTGCTCGCGGTTCAGTGATGTCAGGCCCAATTTCTTCAACATCATCTCATGTTGCGTTTCGATAAAGGTTGAGCGGTAGCGCTCCAGGCCTCGGTTTAGTTCTTCGACATTGGTCACCAAAAGTGACAGCGCGCGCCCCAACATGGCTAAATTCCACAGCGCGACGCTTGGTTGTTGACCGAAAGCATATCTGTGTTGGCTGAAGTCCGTTGTATTCGGCGTCCAATCAGGATCATAAGGCTCTAACCAACCATAAGGGCCGTAATCAATGGTGAGGCCAAGAATGGACATATTGTCGGTGTTCATCACGCCATGAACAAAACCAACTGACATCCAGTGCGCAATCATCACAGCCGTGCGCCGGCAAACTTCCTCAAACCATTGAACATAAGCTTCGCTCGAAGGCGCGCCAAACTCTGGATAATGATGTCGCAGGACGTAATCGGCTAAAGCCCGCAGGTTTTCTTCTTCACCGCTGGCCGCCATCATCTCAAAGTTGCCGAATCGGATAAAGGTTGGAGCAATACGCGCCACGATAGCGCCTTTTTCGGGCCGCGCATTGCCGTTGTAAAACATATCGCGCACGACGGTGTCGCCGGTTTCGACCAGACTCAGTGCCCGCGTCGTCGGCACGCCAAGAAAATGCATGGCTTCGCTACAAAGAAACTCGCGTAAAGAAGAGCGCAATACAGCGCGACCATCAGCGCGACGCGAGTAGGGCGTTGGGCCGGCGCCTTTCAACTGCACTTCCCAGAAAGAACCATCTATAGCTTGCAATTCACCTAAAGAAATCGCGCGGCCATCGCCCAATTGACCGGCCCAGGAGCCGAACTGGTGACCTGCGTAACGAGCGGCAAAGGGTTTCATGCCCGGCGTGATTAAATTGCCGGACAAAGCATCAACAGCGGGGCCGCGTTCTTCCGGCTTGTCCAGGCCTAAAAACTCGGCAAGCTCTTGCGACCAGGCGAGTAAACGTGGAGCACTTACGGGAGTTGGCTCCACTCGCGAATAACAGTAGCCCGGCACTTGCCGCGGGCGTTTGTCCGGGGCTACTTCTCCACGAAGTTCATCTACAAAGGAGTTACGAAAATCGGCTTGGTCAAACTGCCGTGTATGGAGGGAAATCATTATAATGCTTGGGCTTTCTATCTTAATTCTGCGAGGTTGTAAACAAAGTAAGATTCGGGTTCAAATAAAAGAGTGTCATTCCCGCCCCGCGGGAATCCATGCATAGTAATGTTCGCAACATCCTGTTGTAAACAGCGAAACTTATAGATTCCCGCAGGGCGGAAATGACAACGCCCTCGCTTTTTGTCTTTTCTTTATTTTGTTTACATCCTCGCAGAATCGCTGATAACTCACGAGTAGTCATCAGGCTTGCATATTCCGTTCCCGTTGGTAACTTGTTATTCGTATTGCGCACCTTCAGGAAAGCGATATGTCACCACTTCATTTTCATCCACCACAGGAACTAAAAGATGAGTCAGGCCCGTTTCGCTCGCCCCTTCTTTTCGATAACGGCACGCAAGCCTCCAATGCGCTTGAATGGTCAAGGCGGCGTCAGGAAATCCTTGACTACTGGCATAATGTGATGGGCCAATGGCCGGCTTTACTAACGACGCCGCAATTTTCTGTGCTTGAGCAAGAGCGCGCAGAAGGTTTTCATCGCTTGCGCTTATCTATGTCACTGGCTCCAGGGCTATCGCAGCAGGGATGGTTGTTAGTGCCCGACGGCGAGGGGCCATTCCCGGCAGTGCTGGTGGTTTATTATGACCCTGATACGGGTGCCGGATTAAAACCAACAGAAGGAGCACATCGCGACTACGGTTTGCAATTAGTTAAAGAGGGATTTGTCGCCCTTTGTATCGGCACTCCCGCCGGCGATGCCCGGAAGCCGGATACAGGAGAAGCTATTTGCCAACCCTTATCGTTTTATGCTTATGTTGCGGCCAATGCCTGGATTTTACTGGCATCACTACCTCAAGTCGATGCGCAGCGCATTGGAATTGTCGGTCATAGTTATGGCGGGAAATGGGCGCTCTTTGCCGGCGCGCTGTGGGAAAAGTTTGCTGCCGTAGCTATCAGCGATCCCGGTATTGTCTGGGATGAAACGCGCGCCAATGTGAACTATTGGGAGCCGTGGTATCTTGGATACGATAGCTCGCTGGCAAAGCAAAGGCAACCGGGCATTCCCACTGCGCAAAACCCTCGCACAGGCGCCTATAAGCGATTGATAGATGAGGGACATGACCTGACAGATTTGCACGCTCTTATCTGTCCGCGTCCTTTTTTCAT
>DASWNL010000225.1:0-9071 GCA_036399215.1 Abditibacteriaceae bacterium | reverse complement strand
GAAAGCGCCCGAAAGCGCCCGCTGTGTCCTTGTAATCGTAGCGTGCTACGAAGGGTTTGAAACGCTGCCAACCGTTGTAATTAAGGCGCGCCCAGCCAAAGCGAAAACGCTGCGCTGAAGTGCCTCGCGCTGCCATATATTCGGCTAAAGCTTCCCAGTCGCCGGATGAGGCTGTTAAATCGAAACCAAGAGCTTTGTCATGCACCGAATCATAGGTTAGGCCATCGCCAAGGCCCAAAGATACACCGACATTAATGTTTTCTTTGATATTGCGACCCAGGCGCAGGTAGCCATTAGTTTCATCAAGATTGCGGTTATAAACCAATGCGGCGCCTATGCTTGTGGCGTTCCATTCACCTTCATAGAGCGCGCCCCACTTGGTTTCAAATTCCCATTCCTGCAAGGCAAACGGGACATAAAATTTACCCAATGTAACCGAACCTTTGCCACTTTTAAGAGGCTGTTTCCACCACGCTTCAACAGGTTGGTCAAAGCCGGTGGAGCCATTGTAAAGCTGGCTGAGGCCAACCGCGAGTTTGGCCCCGGCGCCACTCTGGTTGTTATAACGCAAATAAACGTTCGATGGATAAGCTAAGCCTGAACCAGCGGCCCAAAAACCATCGTGAAAGCGACGGAAACCGGCCAAGTTGCTGCCGCCATAATACAAATCGGCACCAGCAAAGAGACCTGGTTGCTCGGTTTCTTCGGCTTCAGCAGGCGCTTGCGTAACCGCACCAGGCGGGTTTGATTCCTGCGCCGGTGGTTGCACAGGTTGTGGCGCTGTTGGTGTATTCTGCGCTGCAACGTGATGTGTTGAGACACAGAGAGAAAGCACGGCCAGGATTGAGATTGCAATAGGTTTCATGTTTGATTGCTAAAGGTTCAGTTACTCACACTCATCGGAGAGCTAAGGGCTGGAATCGAAAGGTCAACGGGCATTCCCAAATTGGCTTGCACGAATAAGTCGCACATATATTCCAAAACGCGGAGGTAATCGAGCGGCAACACGAACAGAAAACGCCCGGCGGGCATGCCTTGTTCTTGTCCGACTAAAACGCGCAAGCGATGCAGGGCTTGTCCTTTATGCGTGCCCATTGTCGCTATGATTTGCTTGATTAATTCTTGAAACTCTTCCCATTCGGGGTTTTCTTCATCGCGCAGGCGAATCACCTCGCGTAAGAGGTTGCGCACTTCCCGAATGACGGGAATCGGTTGGTCTTCAAAATGCGCCCTGCGCGGCATTTGCAGGCAAATATCGGTGCTCAGAAAATGCTGGCTAAACGCGATGCCGTTAGCAACCAGATCGCGTTGCGATTGCGTGAGTTTTTCGGGAGTTAGCAACCACATGGGCAATAGTTGCTTAATGAAATCCAGATAACTCAATCCCGGCAACACGCCAAAACGCGAAACGGCAGTCATGATTTTTTCGCGCGAGAGGTTGATGTCGGTGGCGGGCCGTTCAGTCATCATGCTGCGCAAAACTGAAGGTGGCAGCGAATCGAGCAATTTGTAGGACAATTCGCGGTTCATGTCCGTAGTTCCATAAAGCAGCGGCACCACATCCGGGCCGTCAAAAAACTCGGTGCACACGGCCTGGGCTATGGGAAAGGTGCCGGTTTGCGGCTCTAGATACTTTTTATTGAACGGCTCTGCGTCAATGTTGAATAGTGTCCAACGCACGGCGCAATCGAGTTTCCAATTCAATTTGCCTTCGGCTTCAGCGATTGGCACAACCGAACGCTTATTGCAGTGGCTACAGCAGATTTCAATGGTGGAATTGACGATAGCTTCAACGCGTGTTTCGTGGATGTAACGGCAATGGGGGCAAATCGGCCAGAACAATTTATCCGGCGTGTAAGTGGGAAAACGCTCGGCGAAAAAGGCCATGATTTCGTCATGACGTTCGAGCACGGAAGTCACATAAGGCTTGTAAACGCCTCGTTCATAAAGCTGCGCCGTTGTAACTAAGGTCGGGTGGCAATCCAAACGATGCAGGCGATCAATGAGTTCTTCTTCAAAGTGCGCAGCATATGATTCGTGGCAGCCCCAGGGGTCGGGCAGGTGCGCGATGGGCTTGCCACACCAGTGCTGAAATTTTTCGACGAGTTCTTCGTTTTTATTGACGGCTACGCGTAACTGCCGAAAGTTTAAGGGATCAAGGCTGTCATCAATCAGGAAAAATACAACGGTGTGGCCGGCGCGCCGCAGCCAGCGTGCTGTTTCGTCGGCCACCAAAAACTCACGAAGATTCCGCTCGTCGCCTAAATAAGCGCAAGTTGCTCCGGTGGCGATTGTCACTAAATGCTTGTCGGCAAAATGCGTTAGAACGTCCGAATAGTTGGATGCAGTGAACACGCAGCGACTCTCCTTTACGACTCAGAATTGGCCTGAGAAATTGCATCAGTCAAACATAATAAATTCAAATAGTTGGGGTTCATATTATTGGGGCATATTAAAAGAATGATGAGCCTGATGATACTGAACCCCATTGTCCTTCATCCCGCTGGGAGACATCGTCTTGCATAGAACTTTTAAAGACAGTTCCCCTTTGTTCGGTTGAACTGCTCAGGTTTTGCCCTGTGGCATTTTGGTAATCGTCGTTGGCTTCTCGTTTTTCATCTTCACCATTACCACTGGTAGATTGTTCCGTATCAAAATGATGGGCGGAGCCAGGGCGCCCTTTGGCTGCTGTGGCTAAGAAAGCCTTAGCCATTTCAGGGTCGAACTGCGTGCCGATGCCTTTGCGTATTTCGCCAATGGCGATGTCCCATGAGAACCCTTTGCGATAAGGACGATCCGTTGTCATGGCGCTAAAAGCATCCGCCACAGCCAGCAGGCGGCCCAGCAGGGGAATGTCTTCACCCGCCAAGCCTTCGGGATAGCCGCTGCCATCCCAGCGTTCGTGATGCGATTTCACGATGTCAATGATTGATTCCATACCGGCCACGCCGCTGACAATCAAAGCCCCCAGTTGCGTATGGCGCTTCATGGTTTCGTATTCGTCATCACTGAGCTTTCCAGGCTTGCGCAGAATATCTTCGGGAACGCCGATCTTTCCGACATCATGCAGCAAGCCGCCAATGCGAATGACGCGCTGCGTGCCTTCCGAATAACCCAGTTCTTCGGCGATCCACAGGGCATACTCGGTGACATCTTCGGAGTGTTGGCGCGTGTAGCGGTCTTTGTTATCTACTGCTGTGACCATAGCATCCAGCACATCGAAAGACCCTTCGGTGCGCAAGGCACGATGGGAGCGCTGTGTTTCCGTTGTGCCCATGATGCCGCTATCGGTGATCTTCGCTTGATATAAATTGCGGTCGGCGATGGTTACTAATTCAAAACGGTTGCTGCTGTCCTTGGGATAATTCGCCACTCCAAAGGACAGGGAAATCGGCACTGTTGTAGCATCGGTGCCGCGCTGGAATCCTTCGGCCCTCATGCGCTCGCTAAGCCTCTGGGCCAGCACCATTGCTTTTGGCTCGTCTGTATCGGGTAAGACCGCTATGAATTCATCTCCACCATAACGTGCTAAGATGCTCGGCTTGCGGCATTCCGATTCTAACGCACGCGCCACTCGCTTTAAAACCATGTCGCCGGTTGGATGCCCGTAGGTATCATTGAACAGTTTGAAGTTATTCAAATCCATCATGATGACTGAGAGGGGGCGATCTTGATGCTGGGCACGTTGAAACTCTTCATCAAGGCGTTGATGAATGGCGCGATGGTTTAACAACCCTGTGACCGAATCGCGGTCTGCCGCTTTCAAAGCAGCACCATAAAGCCGGGCATTTTCCATGGCGTTGCCAACTTCAACGCCGATGCTTTCCAACATGTCCGGCTCGTCTTCATCGAAAGGCTTGTCCCAGCCGATGGCGGCGATCATGCCGATAGGTTTGCTTTGCCACATCAGCGGCGCAATAATGCATTGACCTTTTAAGTCATCCAGCGATTTTTCCGTTGATAACTGATTAATGCCCGAAGCAGGCGCAGGAGGGCTAATTTGTGGAGCCATAGTGCCGCGCGCCACTTTAGTTTTTAGAGAAGGATGGCTCGCGGCGATTTCCTGAAGCGAGACGCAGACTGCTTCTTCTACCGGCTCATGAGCGGTAAGAAATTTAATCAAGCCCGGATACTCTTGTTTTACAGATTCAGGGAAAGTGTGCGGCGGCAAGGACATTTCGGGCACGTCGCCGCCCGACGACCAGAAGACCACGGCATCGGCTTGCAAAACGTGCAGGGCGTGCTTTCCTGCTTCATTAACGACGGCATTGAAATTCCTGGTGGTGTTAACAGCCTTGGCGAGTTGCAGGAGCGAACTTATTTGTCCGGTGCGTTGGGACACTTTTTGTTCTAAGGTCGCGTTGAAGGCTTTGAGTTGGCCGGTCAGAATTTGGTTTTCCAGAAGTGTGAAAATCTGGCGCATCGTCACCAGGAAAATCAGCCAGGCCCCCAACATTAACACTTGATTGCTCAGGTGTCCGACCGCCAAATTTTGCTGAACGCTTTCTCCGGGCTTGGCGGTTTGAAAATCGTGCAGCGCCACCAGGCCAAAGCAAAAAGCTGCTACAACATACGGCGCTATGACACGGCCCAGCATGAGAAGAGATACCGCCTGGGTGAAACCGCCCGATAAACTCAAGGCAGATGGCAAAGGCGTTTCTTTGGAAACCAGCGCATTGTCTTGCGGGGCCGGATGCCATAAGGGCAGTAAAGCCGCATAAGCGATGGCAATCCAGCCAAACGACCAACCCCAGTCGAACCAACTGCCGGTCTCATAGATGTCATGGAGGTTGTAATAGCTAAACATCGAATCGGCAAAGCCCAGCAGGGAAATGCCGATTGCCAGTAAAAGGGCCGAGCGCCGCAAACTGATGTTGTTCAAAGTGGCGCTTAGCAGGGTAAGCGCGCCGAAAAGAGAAGCAACATCGGCTAAGGGATAGGCCGCTGAAAGCACCATTTCAACGGTTTTCTGGGGCGTATTAATGCGGGCTATCCAATGGGAAGCGATAAAATACCAGATCAAGATGCCAAAACCGCTGGCGGCGATGGCGCTATCCAACAAATGGCGGGCGCGCCCGGCTATGGGCATGGCGCCGAACAAAAACGAGATGCCGATGACCATCAATGGCCCCGCCGAAGCATAGCCAAAATCCGGCGGGCCGGGATAAGGCACTTCTTTGTCCAGTATGCTTTCGAGATAAGTCCAGGCAGCTTGTCCGGCGGCAAAAGCCAGGCAAGAAGCCGCAATGAGAAACCAGCCGATACGGGTAGCCGTGCTTTTGTGACGCTTGCTCAATCCATAAATCAGTGAGCTGCAAAAAGCGAAAAACGGCGCGAGGATTTGATAAGAGTTGTGGAAGGTTGTATAAAAATTGCGATAGCCATCCCAGGCCGCTTCCGCCGCCTTTTTGTCGGGATATGCTTGCCCGTATTGAGCCAGGAAAGGCTCCAACGCCGTGCGCCCAGGGTGCAAGGTCAACATGGCGATAAAAAGCACCATGTAGAGCAAAGTGGCGCAAGCAATGAGCTGCTGCGACAGCGACCACGGGAGACGTTTCATAAGCAATGATCTTCGCCGCACTTATTCAAAGACCTTCGCATAAGTGCAGCGCACGTCTTTCCGGCTAATAATGCAAATGACGTTGCGCGTCTAACCTGTCCAACGCCTGTCCAGCGCGCCCCGCCAAATCTTGCTTCAAAGCGACTCTAAGCAAAAAACCAGTCCTAAGCAATCAAGGTATTATGCCTTATTGACTCTTGAAATTCTCAAGCGTCACCCTAAAAAACACAACAAACCTCGTTGTTATGGCGCCGAGAGTTAATCTTAAGGAAATCAAAGTGCAAGAAGGCATTTTCAAGAGCAGCTTCGGGGCTTTATGGCTTAAAGCTGATTTTTCAAAGACAGCTCTTCCAGCTTTCCCATCGCTTTGCTATGGCGTTGTCAGAGCACCTCTTGGCCTCGTGGTGTTGTTACTGGTCAGGGTTCGGCTTTCGCACGGGTCAAACGCGGGGCGAACTCGGCAAAGCGGCAAGGGTGAGACTGTGCCTGGGCTGTAGTTCTATTAAAGTATAGTATGGTATGCTTGGCAACAAAAAGGAATGCCCGGCGGCAAATTATTGGCGCAAAGGCGTGGCCCCGCTCCATTCTCGTTTTTGGCCTTTTCATTTCACAATCAGTTTGAAAAGTAGTTGTTAAGTCCAAAAGGGCTTGCGTCATGCTTTTGGCTGCTAACCGGATTTTTCAAACTGGTTCTTAGAGCCTGTTTGAAAAGTAGAAGTAGAGGCGCCGATGAAGGGTTGTTATCCTTAGCCCACAAAGGCTATCTGCCTGATAGCTCGGTTTACGCACAGTTCCTTCGTAAGCTTAGCATGACAACTCTCTTTTGCTTTGAATCAGGCTTCTGCTTTTAAGGGGCAAACACCTTCTTTGTGGGGCTTGTGTCATTTTACCCGCTTGACTCGCTATGGAAATCAATCATTTAAAAGGCATTGGCTTTGGTTTGATGGCGGCCATTTGCTGGGGCCTGGGCGATTATGTGGTGACCAATCTGGCACGCCGCGTCGGCACGCCGCGCGCCATGGCTTTTATCCAATCGTTTAGCTTGCTGTGCTGGATTGTCTTGCTGCTTTTGCCCGCACAACTCCTTTGGGAGCGCGATAGCGTGGCTTTGTGGAGCGGCTTTAGCCAAAAGATTGGAATGTGGCCGGCCTGGGCCTGGATGCTAATGGCCGGTGTTTGCCACGTCGTGGGCATCGCTTTGTCGTATCGCGCTTTTGAAATCGGCACTTTGGCGCTTGTCGCGCCGATTTCGAGCAGTTTCGCCATCGTGACCGCTGTTTTATCAACTGCTACCCGCGAGACTTTGCCGCCGCCGGTCATGGCCGGGGTGAGTTTGTTACTTCTCGGCATCGTCTTAGCGACCCGCACGCCGGCCACGCCGGACGATACTAATAAAGGCTTAAAAGGTGTGCCCGAAGCCCTGGGGTCGGCCTTAGCTTATGGCGTCATGTTTTGGATGATGCTGCCCGGCGAACAAAAACTTGGCCCGGTTTTGCCGCTTATCGTTTTGAAAATCATGGCGACTCTTAGCGCGTTCATAGGCCTGGGCGCGGCCTCTTTCCGTAAAAACAAAACGGCAGATGTTTCCTCTGATGTTTCTTCAGAAGCGCCATTGCAAATTGGTTCACCTGTTCTCTGGATAGCTCTGGCCCTGATTGTGGCTCTGCTGGATTCATTTGCCTGGTTGTCTTACAGCGCCGGTGATCGCACCGGTTCTACTACCGTTGTTACGGCCTTGGCCTCGCTTTTCAGCGTAGTGACTATTTTATTGGCCTGGCTGCTTTTCAAAGATCGCCTGGCGAAATTGCAATGGCTTGGCATCGCGATTATTTTGGCGGGCGTGCTGTTGGTTGCTTTTAAATAAAGCCACATTAAGCCCTGCGTTATCTCATGGAACCTTTTCCCAAACTTGGCGCTGCCTGGACAAACGGCAATTTGGTGTGGAGCGAATGGGCCGGACAAGGCCAAAGCATCGCGCAAACTTCGCCTTGCGATGGGTCGCTCATTCAAAACGCAACGCTTCTTTCAGGTGAAGAATTAAGCCAACTTTTTCAGCCGCAAGCGCCCTTGGAAATTGGCTTCGGTGATGTAGAAAACTTCGCGCTCCGCTTGCACTCTGCACTGAAAGAATTACGCAATGAACTGTTTGAAGCGGTGCAGCGCGAAACCGGCTTCATTCAACGCGATTGCGATGAGCTTATAGAAGGCAGTCTCGCTTTTAACGAACAATTTATCGCTGAATTTGGGCAAGTCAAAAGTGCGCCAGGCGCGCCGATTATTTACGAAGCAAACAGCCAAAAGCGAAGCATAAATCTGATTCGCGTGCCGTGGGGCACGGTTGCCATCATACTGCCGCAGAACGCGTTTTTATTGGTTGGTCTAACCGCAATTTTAAATGGACTAATCACCGGTAATCGCGTGATTTTGCGGGCGCCTTTGCAATCGGCGCGCTCGGCTTTGCTTTTGGCTCATGCCCTGAAAAAGGCGGCAGTTCCATATGACGCGGTCAGTGTGGTGCTTTGCAAATCAAAAGAGTTTGTAACGGCGTTATGTGAATCATCCAGCCCGATTCTCTTGCATTACATGGGCAGTTCGGCTCATGCACCGGGCATTTTGCAGCAAACATTTGAAGCGGGCAAAGGTGCCATTGCTGATGGCGCCGGTAATGTGTGGGTGTTCGTAGATGAAGACCAAAACCCCGAACAAATCGCGCAAATTTTAGCTGAAGGCGCCACGCGCTATAACGGCCAGACCTGCACTTCTATTAACGGCGCGATTATCCATCCTGCAATCTATGAAAGCGTGCGCGATTTACTGCGCGAAAGATTGAGGGTTTTACAAACCGGCAATCCCTTACAAAACGATGTTTGCATTGGCGCGCTTTTCGATGCTAAGCAGGCAGCTTGGTGCGCTTCGCAAATGCAAGAAAGCGGCGGCAAAATTTTGGCGGGTGGCGCTTCTGATGGGAATTATTTGCCGGCTTCGCTTGTGGAAAAGCCAAATCCTGAAAGCAGTCTTGTGCGTGAAGGTTTATTTGGCCCGGCTTTATGGATTGCGCCCGGCACTCGTGATGATTTTGTTAAGCTGTGGCCGCGAAATAAGTATCCGCTTTGTGCGGGTGTGTTTTCCAATTCCGATAAGAATTGGTGGCTTCGTTATCTGCCCAATGCGGCACGCATTGTTTTCAACGGCGATACCAGCATCGAACATATCTTCGAGCCATGGGGCGCTTATCCGGCGAGTGGAACTAATGCGGTTAGCCTCTGGCACGAAAAATATACGCGTGTTGTTTCGGTTGATGAAGCCATTTGATAGCCGCGAAAAGACACAAAAAACACAAAAATGAAGAAGCGAAACAAGCAAAACGCTTGTCATTCCGAGCGGAGTTTTTGTGTCAGCAAAAACGGGCGCCCTCTGGGCAGGATCGAGGAATCTTAACTGATACTTTTCAACGTCAAGATTCCTCGACTGCCCCTCTCGCTCAGGCTCATCCTGCCCAGAGGGCGCCCGC
>DASWNL010000224.1:0-1524 GCA_036399215.1 Abditibacteriaceae bacterium | reverse complement strand
ATACAATCGGTCTTTGCCTGCGCCTTTGTGAATTCAAATGGCGCTGAGGTGGCTTAACAACTTTTCCATACCTGTGGAAAAACCTATGGAAAAGTCCGCAAAGACGATTATACTAAGGGTCACTTCGCGCGGATGGCGGAGGTTAAGCAGGCTTATGCGATGCTTTGTGGCCCGCTTTATCGTAAGAAATTACGCTTTTGACTCTATCTCACTATCATAAGTGAGATTCCTATTTTCGCTGATGCATGACCGATATTTTGATAAATCGCGTTTGAATCACGCCATTGCGGCCCATTCCGGGGAAAATCCTCCGCTTCCCTCTGGCAACGGTATGGAAAAACCTTCTCATTCGGCCCCACACGCAGGTTCTCACGAACCAAACAGCGTTCTTGAAGCCGCCTGGGCTGAGGTCATGGACGTTTTACAGGCTGAACTTTCTGCTCCGGCTTACAATAATTACCTGCGCCACATTAAGCCACTGGATTTATCGGGCCACAATTTCACCTTAGGCGTGCCTTCGGAGTTCGTCAAAGACTGGCTGGTGCGGCGCTTTGCCAAGCGTATCGAAGAAACACTCGAACAGTTTCTCGGCCATCCGGTAACCTTAGTTTTTCGCACCGGGCCAGACGAAAAAGTCAGCACACCCACACCCGAAAGCTCTAATTTAGCGCCTGTTGAAGAACAAGCCGCCCAATTGCAGGAAGAGGAAGCGCAAGCGGCTCCTGCCGAGGCTTTTTCACTGGCATCGGGCACTCGTCCCACCACGCCAGCGCCCCGCCGTTCGCGCGATTTGGCCGATTTGGAAGATTTTTCGTCATCGCCGCTGAATCGCAAATACACCTTTGAGAATTTTATCGTGGGGCGCAGCAATTACATCTCGCACGCGGCAGCCTGGGCCGTTGCCAATGCGCCGGCTAAGGGACAATACAATCCGCTTTTCATTTATGGCGGTGTGGGTTTGGGCAAAACGCACTTGATGCAGGCGATTGGGCATCACGTCAACAAAAGCCGGGGCAATCCTGCTGAAATTGTCTATGTTTCGGGCGAAAACTTCTTGTATCAAGTGGTGCGCTGCATTCGCGAAGATCGTATGACGGCTTTTCGGCGTATGTATCGCAACGTGGACATCTGGCTGGTTGATGACATTCAATACATCTGTAACGCTGAGCGCACCGAAGTCGAGTTCTTTCACATCTTCAACACTCTGTATGATCAGGGCAAGCAAATCGTGATTTGCTCGGACAAACCGCCTAAAGACTTGCAACTGACCGAAAACCGCCTGGTTTCGCGCTTCGAGTGGGGCTTGATTTCCTATGTGGAGCCGCCGGATTTAGAGCATCGCATTGCTATTTTGCAAAAGCGCGCCCAGGTCGAAGGCGTGCATGTCAGCCCGGACGTGCTGCAATATCTTGCTGAAAAAGTGCGCTCCAACATTCGTAGCCTTGAAGGCGCCTTAACCCGTCTTCTGGCGATGGCTTCCCTTGATGGCCGCAAAGTGAATCTGGACTTAGCCGCCGAAACCGT
>DASWNL010000223.1:0-7038 GCA_036399215.1 Abditibacteriaceae bacterium | reverse complement strand
ACAGCTATTTGGGCGAGATGGTGGAAATTGTGTTTAATCATAAAGGCACTATTGACAAATACATTGGCGATGCGATTATGGCGGTTTGGAACTGGCCTCTCCAAGATTCCGACCATGCTCTAAATGCCCTGCGCGCTGCTGTGCAAATGCAGAAAACGCTGGAAGAAATGCAAGAGAAGTGGCAGGCTGAAGGCTTGCCGAAATTACAAATTGGTATTGGAATTCATAGTGGCCCGGCCATTTTAGGCAACATTGGTTCACCGCGTCGCATGGAGCAAACCGCAATTGGTGATACTGTCAATGTCGCTTCGCGTTTGGAAGGCTTAAATAAAACCATCGGGCCGCAGTTTGGCAGTTATATTCTGGCCAGCGAAACGACGCTCGAAGCGGCAGGATTAGACGGAATTATCAAATCGGCCCTTGTTGCCGATTTTCAAGTGGTGCCGGCAGGAGAAACTGAAATTCGCGGACGGCTCCAAAAAATGAAGCTTTATGCTATCCTGCCGGAAAGTCGTGTTGAGGAGTCTGAGAAGCAGATCGCAAGATAAAAAGGAAGTTTGGATTCGGGGCAAAAGACCATAGTCATTCCCGCGCAGGCGGGAATCCATACAGAAAAAGTTGAAGCATCTTGCTGCAACCAGGTAACTTATGGATTCCCGCCTGCGCGGGAATGACTTGGCTTTTTGTTTCGTTTCATAAATGACTTAGTTACTTTGCGATCCGCTTCTGAGGAACTTTGAGGAGTCTGAAAAACCATGTTAAAATCACGTTTTTGTAGTTCATTGATTGTTTGTGGGCTGTTTGTATTGTTGCCCGCCTTTTCGTCAGGGGCACGGGCCGCCGATGTGGGGCTGATTGCCTCCGTGTCTGGCCCGGTTGAGTTTTTCCGTCCGGCTAAAGCCAAGTGGAGCAAAGCTTCTCCCATGCAAACGCTCGCCGCGAGCAGCAAAGTCAAAACGGGGCCACAAGGTTCTGCCGTTGTGGTGCTTTTTGAGGGCGGCAAGCGTTTTCAAATCGCTGGCGATAGCGTGGTTTCCGTCTCTGCGACGGAGTGCCAGAAAGTTTCCGGCGCAGCACCCAAAGCTCTGGCGCCCTTGGCGGCTCGACACGTAGGGCTTTTAAAGGGCAGTCGCATCGCGGGCGGCAAATCGGCCAGCTATGTGGTGCGCAGCGGCAAGCAGATGGAATTGCAAGCGCTCGCTGAAACGGCGATTCTACAAACGCGCCCCACTTTTCGCTGGAAAGCTATTCCCGGCGCTGCTTCTTATAAAGTGCGCCTTGAAGATCAGGACGGCACACAAATCTGGCAGGGCGAAACAACCGAAACCAACATTGCTTTTCCGGCGAATCTGCCTGAATTAAAAGCGGGCGGCGATTATGTGTGGACGGTCACGACTATCGTGGGCAACGACGCCTCGAAAGCAACGGGCCTTTTTTGGTTGCTTCCAGGGGAAAAACTCAAGGGAGTAAACGATGAGTTGGAAGCCTTGAAAGAAGTGGAAGATGAGGCCACCCGCCAGGTTTTGCGCGCCGAGATTTACGCCCGCGCCGAATTATGGGATGAAGCGATTGCCTCTTACGAAAAATTAGCCGAACTTTCACCGGAATTAGGCTCGGCTCATGCCCAATTAGCCGAGCTTTTGAGTGCCCAGGGCCGCAAAGAAGAAGCCGACCGCCGCCGTAAACTCGCTGAAGGCTTGAGCGAGTAAATCTAATATTTGGAATTTCCAATGACTTACCCTTCATTTTTTTCGCGGTTGTCTGCTTTCTCGCTGGCTATAGCCGCGCTCTGCACTTGCGATGTTGCCCCGGCGCAAATCGTCTTAGATGGAACGATGGGCACAGGCGGTGCTTTGAACGGGCCGAACTATCAGATCGGCGCGCAGTTAGGCCAAACCTACGGCAATAACCTTTTTCATTCCTTTTCGCAGTTCAACCTCAGCCAGGGCCAATCAGCTACCTTTTCCGGCCCGAATTCGATTCAGAATATCCTCTCGCGTGTGACCGGAGGCTCGCCTTCTTCCATTGACGGCACGCTGCGCTCTTCGATTGCGGGCGCCAACCTCTTTTTCCTTAATCCCAGTGGCGTGGTCTTTGGGCCTAACGCCACAATCGATGTTTCCGGCTCTTTTGTGGTTTCGACTGCCGATGTGCTCAAGTTGCAAGATGGTGGTTCTTTCCACGCCAAGAATCCCAACTTGAGTGGCTTATCCAGCGCGCCGCCTTCAGCCTTTGGCTTTTTGAATCAGACTCCGGCACCTATTCGCATTACCGGCAGCGAACTCACCGGGGCATTAGGAAAAGACATTGCCCTGGTAGGCGGCAACATTTCCATGAGCGATGCCTGGCTAACAGCGCCCGGTGGGCATATTGGCATGGTAAGCGTCGGTTCAATTGGTGATGTGAAATTAAACGGCACCAGACCAGGGCAGTTACAGGGCTTTAGCGGGTTGGGAAATATTTTGCTTAACGGAACACTGCTGGATGTCGGGCAGGACGACGGAGATACATCTTTTGGCGATGTTGCCGGCAGCGTTAATCTGCGCGGCAAGAATTTAACGTTGAACAATGAATCCAGGATTTTAGCAGCAAACACCGGCGATGTTTCCGGCGGTGCCGTCGAGATTGATTTGAGTGACACCCTGCAAATCAAAGGTAATTCGCACATTTCTACCGAAACATATGGTAGTGGTCATGGTGCTGATGTGAATATAAAGGCCCGTGACATTCTCTTAGAGGGAGACACTTTTAGTGGGCCGTCCGATTTTACCGGTATCGTGACATATTCCTCATCAGACGCAACGGGCAACTCTGGAAAAATCACTTTGAATTCAGAATCGCTGTCGGTGCGAAACGGAGCCAGCCTTCTATCTCTGACCAATGGAAGCGGTATGAGCGGCGATATTTCAGTCAATGCCGGGCGCATAGTGTTGGATGGCGCAGATAGTCTGGATTTTACGGGTATCGGCACGCAGACTTATGACGTAGACGGGGGTGCGAACGGCACCATTCGTTTAAATGCTAATTCGCTCCGTATAGTCAATGGCGCTGAGATTTCGGGAAGTAGCTATGGCTTTCAAAACGCCGGCTCGATTGTGATTGAAGCGGAGCGCATTGTGATAGATGGGCAAAGCAACCCAGATTTCACAGGCATTGGCTCCATCACTGAATTCAACGGTGGACGCGGCGGCCAAATTCAGATTAAGGGACAATCGCTGCAACTGCAAAATGGAGCGGGAATTGAGGCGGATGATGAGGGCACAATTCAGATTGAGGTGAAGAATTTAGAAATCTCTAACAGTTCATCCCTTGCGGCCATTACAAAAGGTGACAGTAATGCTGGAACTATTGTGCTCAAAGCCGAGAATATCAAAATTGACGGCGGGGAAAGCGAATTTGAAACCGGGGTTTTCGCCTATTCGCAGTCCGAAACCAGCAACGCAGGCAGCATAACCATTCAGGCGAAAAACTTACAAGTTCTCAGTGGCGGATATATTTCCACTACTGCTGCAACCGGCGATGCCCAGGGTGGCGATATTGTAATTACCGCTGATCGCATTGTGTTAGATGAGCAAAATAGTTTTAAGCTGACGGGTATCGCCGCGCAAACAGGCGGCAGGGGCAACGGCGGCAGCATCATCTTACGCGCCAAAGAACTGAATGTGCTGGGCGCCCAGATTTCGGCCAGCAGCCAGGTTGGTGACCTTCTAAACGGAGGAAACGGTGGAGACATTGATATCGAGGCCGATAAAATCGTTGTGCAAGGCATCGGCGCTACGATTTCGACTGCAACCGTAGGTTATCTCGACGGTGGAGATGGTGGCAGCATTAAAATCAACACAGGTAGCCTGGATATAACTAAAGGTGGTCAAATATTCGCTGATACGCTCGGCAGTGGGGCGGGTGGTTCGATTCTAATCAAGGCCGATACCATCTCGATTGAGGGGCAGGGCGAGGTCAGCGGGGTTGTGGCGCGCGCCCGCGAATCCGCTTTTGGTGATCCTGTCGGTAATGGTGGTAGCATTTCCATAGAAACCGGAAACCTCACTCTTGGAAAAGAGGGAATAATTCAAACAAGCACTCAGGCCGATGGGAACGGTGGAGAAGTTTTGATTAAGGCCAATTCCGTTTTACTCAATGGTGGCGTTATTGGCTCAAACACTTTTGCCGAAACCGGTGGCGGTGACGCCGGGCGCATTGAAATTCAAACCCGGTCGTTCAAACTGGAAAACGGCTCAGAAATTTCCGCACAGACCAGAGGCAGTGGCAATGGCGGCGATATCTCCATCAAAGCGCAAAGCGTCGTCTTGGATGGCCGTAATGATGGAAAAACCCCCAATGACGTCACGGCCATTAATGCGCAAAGTCTTGGCTCCTCTAAGGCAGGCAGGGGCGGTGACATCGAGATTCACGCTAATACAATACAGATACTCAACACGGCTTTTATTGATGTCGGCACCAAAGGTGACGGGCAGGGCGGAAATATCATTCTTCAAGCAGATGATACGCTGCACGTTCAAAGCGGTGGCGAGATTTTGGCCAGTACAAAGGGCAGTGGGCAGGGTGGCAGTATCATTCTTCGAGCAGGTAATACGCTGCGCGTTCAAAGTGACTCTGGAATTTTTGCCGAAAGCTTTAGTGCCGGTGACAGTGGCAGCATTCAAATCGAAGCCGATTCATTGCAGATTCAAAATGGCTCTCTAATCTCAACCGCAACAGCCGCCACCGGTAACGGCGGCAGCATTTCTGTCAAGGCAAAGCACGTGGCTCTTGATGGAAAGGATAGTAAGAATTTAACCGGCATTTTCGCCTCAAGCTTAGGTGCCGGTGACAGCGGCGGCATTGCAGTCGAAGCCGGTTCATTGCAACTCCTCAATAGGGCTTTAGTTGATGCCACTACGCAAACCAAAGGTAAAGGCGGCAGTGTTAGTCTTCAGCTAGACGATACGCTGCACATTCAAAGTGGTGCTGCCGTCTCGGCCAATACCGCTGGGACGGGCAATGGTGGTGACATTTCTATCAAGGCAAAGCACGTGGTTCTTGATGGAAAGGACACTATCAACAAGGAAAAGCCATCCGGCATTTTCGCCGTAAGTTTAGGTGCCGGTGACAGTGGCAGCATTCAAGTCGAAGCTGATTCCCTGGACGTGCGAAATGACTCTCAAATTGCGGCCACTACTGTCGTTGCCGGTAAGGGTGGCAGTATCATTCTCAACATAGGTGATACGTTGCGCATCGAAAGTGGTGCTTCGGTCGGAGCTAATACAACTGGCAGTGGTCAAGGTGGGGACATTTCCATCAAGGCCAAGCGCGTAGTTATTGATGGAAAGGATAATAAGAATCCCACCGGCATTTTCGCCGAAAGTAAAATTGTTGGTAACAGCGAAGATGCTGGTGACAGCGAAGATGCTGGTGATGCTGGTGATGGTGGTAGCATCCGGGTGGAAGCCGATTCATTACAACTGCTCAATAAGGCTTATATTGACGCCACTACGCAAACCAAAGGTAAAGGCGGCAGTATTAGTCTCCAGGTAGGTGATACCATTCATGTCGAAAGCGCCTCTCAAATCTCGGCCAACACAGTTAGCACTGGCAAGGGTGGTGACATTTTTATCAAAACGCCGCGCCTGATTTTGGATGCTAAGAGCAGTGACCCGTCCACTGTAACTGGAATTGTGGCCGTAAGCACAGGTTTCGATACGCCGAATGCAGGCGATGGTGGCAACGTCCGGGTGGAAGCCGATTCAATACAATTATTGAACGGATCAAAAATTAGTGTTAGCACTGGAGGCGTGGGTAACGGCGGAAATATCGCTCTTCAAGTGAAGGACAGCTTGAATCTTGATAAGCAGTCTGGATTAATTGCAAATACGTTAGGAGCAGGTCGTGGCGGAGACATCAGCGTTGAAGCAGGTGCCGTTTCTCTGTCGCGTGGCTCGGCGATTGAAGCCGCCTCCGGGCGGATACAGGCTGGGGGCGATGCCGGTAAGGTGACGGTTACAGCACGCGACAGCATAAATTTAAGCGGTGAGTCTTATATTGTTACTGCGGCCATTGCTTCTAATGGCGGCAATCTCTCACTACGCGCCGGTAATGACATCCTTGTCCAAGATGGTGGCATCTCTACTCTGGCAGGTGGTAATGGCGGCGTCATTCAACTGAATGCTGGACGAATGTTATATTTAGATAATAGTCGGTTGTTTGCAAAGGCCGAAGGCACAGGCGGCAACATTCTCATCAACAATCTCACTCCTAACGCCCGTTTTGTGATCTTTGATAAAAGCACCGTCAACGCCGATGCTAAGCGTGGGAACGGCGGCGATATTTTGATTCGCTCGAATGTCTTTATTCGTTCTGCCGAAACGCGAATTACAGCCTCTTCCGAACTCCGAGAAGACGGCAACATTGCTATTGATTCGCCTAACACAAATGTCGGCGGCTCTTTGTTGCAATTATCCAATAACCTCCTGGGCGCCGAGAACTATTTATCCGAGCGTTGCACCGTGCGCCTGACCGGACAGAAAAGCAGCTTCACCATCAACACACGGCGCGCTTTGCCGCCCCTGCCGGGCACTTTTTTGCCCAGTAATGTCGTAACCAAGTGATGCGATAAATTATCGCTTTATCAGCTATGCCCACTATGCCCGCTTCGTCACGTGTTTTGTTAGCTGTTGGCGTTGGGTTGGTTGCTTTGCCCCTTGTGGCGCAAGAAGCGCCGCCGAGTCAGTCTCAAACATCGTCTCAAACAGCACCTTTAGATGCGCCGCTTTCGAGTTTGCCGCGCGTGCGGGTAAACGCCTTTGCGTTTCAGGGCAATACGGTTTTTTCACACAATGAATTAGCGGCGGTCGTGGCGCCATTCACCAATCGAGAACTGACTGCTGAAGAGTTGGAAGACGCGCGGCGCAAGCTGACCGAGTTCTACATTCAAAAAGGCTTTATCAATTCCGGCGCGGTCTTAGAAGAACAGAAGGTCGCCGTAGCCGGTGGCACCATCAAGTTTCGTATCACCGAAGGACGGTTGACCGGCATTTCGCT
>DASWNL010000222.1:0-8595 GCA_036399215.1 Abditibacteriaceae bacterium | reverse complement strand
TGAGCCAACAAACTTATCCGAGTGCCATGTGCCGTTTCTCGATTATATCAACAGCTTGCGTGACGTTCGCACCAAAGCGACGCAACAACAATATAAAGCGCGTGGTTGGACGGTGCAAACGGAAAACGGCATTTTCGGTGGCTCCAGTTTCAAGTGGAATACTCCCGGCAGTGCATGGTACGCCCAGCATCTCTGGGAGCATTTTGCTTTCACGCAGGACAAAGCCTACTTGCAAAATTTCGCTTATCCCATTCTCAAGGAAATTTGTCAGTTTTGGGAAGATCATCTTAAGGAATTGCCAGAGGGCCGGTTGGTAGCGCCACTGGGTTGGTCGCCGGAGCATGGGCCGGATGAAGATGGGGTGTCGTTCGACCAGCAAATCATCTGGGACTTGTTTACTAACACCATCGAGGCATCACAAATTCTGGATGTTGACCGAGAGTATCGCGCCAAACTGATGTCGATGCGTTTCCGGCTGCTCGGTCCAAAAATCGGCAAGTGGGGCCAGTTGCAAGAGTGGATGGTAGATCGTGATGATCCTAAAGACACGCACCGCCATGTTTCGCATCTGTTTGGGCTGCATCCGGGACGGCAGATTTCGCCGCTCACTACTCCTGAACTGGCCCAGGCCGCCAAAGTTTCGCTGCTGGCGCGTGGCGACGAAAGCACAGGTTGGAGCAAAGCCTGGAAAATCAACTTCTGGGCGCGCTTTCTCGATGGCGACCATTCCCACAAAATGCTCATCGAAGCCTTAGCCGGCAACACCTACCCTAACCTGTTCGATGCCCACCCGCCCTTCCAAATTGACGGCAACTTTGGCGGCACTTCCGGCATCGCCGAAATGCTATTGCAAAGTCATCTGGGCACCATTGATTTATTGCCCGCTTTGCCCTCCGCCTGGCCCGATGGCAGCGTCACCGGCCTGCGCGCACGCGGCGGCTTCACCATTGACATCACCTGGCAAAACGGCAAATTGCAAAGCGCTATCATTCACAACATTAGTGGTAGCGGCAGCGCCAAAGTGCGCTATGGCGATAAAACGGCGGATATAAAAATCAAACGCGGCACATCTATCAAGTTGAACAGCAATTTACTCTAGTGGCACAAGGCCTGAACATCATGAATACCTTTGAGCAGATTTGTCACGATTATTTGCAGGAACTACAAACAGTGCGCACTTCGGGGGTGGATACCCCTGAAATGTCGTTGCGCACGGCTTTAGAGAATTTTCTGAATAATGCTGCACAAAGTGGAGGAAGCGCGGCGCGCTTTGTTAATGAAGGACAAAAAATCGCTGTGGGGCGTCCTGATTTCACCTTGGTGCAAGATAGCTTGCCCCTGGGTTATGTTGAAGCAGAAAAGCCTACCGCACAATTGAAAGCCTTGACCGGCACAGCAGCAGCACAAAACCAGCGTTTTCGCCAACTCGATCACTTTCTCTTAACCAATCATTACGACTGGGAATTGTGGAGCAACGGCAAGTTGCTCGGAGAAGCCTCGTTCAATGAAAATAACGCTTCGACGCAACAAATGGCGGAAGTCAAAGCCCTGCTTGACCGCTTTTTAAGTGCGGCGCGGCCTGTTATCAAAGAACCCAGCGATTTAGCGCGTTATTTATCGGTGCGCACCCAACAATTGCGTGATGCGGTGCGCGCTTTATTTGAAAGTGGCGAAGCCGATGGCGAATTAAACGACGATTACGAAGCCTTTAAAATGGTGCTGTTGCCGGATTTGCGCGCTTACTTGAGCAATGCAGAGCGTAAAGAATCAAAACGCCCACAATCGTTTGATGATTTATATGCACAAACCATAGCCTACGGCTTGTTTGCGGCCCGTTGCGGTCACAAAGGGAAAGAAAGTTTTACGCGCCGCAACGCCGCCGATTATTTAGGCGCTAACCCGTTTTTGAAAAAATTGTTTAGTCGTTTAACTGGCGATTTACATCCGGCGTTAGCGTGGGTTGTGGAGGACATGGCGGCTTTGCTCGATACCACATCAATTGATGACATCCGCGAATACTTTTTCCGCCGCACCGGGCGTGCCGACCCAATGATGGATTTTTATGAGCCGTTTTTGCGTGCCTATGATGCCGATTTGCGCGAGGTGCGAGGCGTTTATTACACGCCTGAACCAGTTGTTGGCTATATCGTGCGCTCGCTGGATGTGCTATTGCAAAAGCATTTTGGACTGAGCGAAGGCTTGGCCGATGCCGCTACGGTGAAAATCGAAAGCGCCGACGGGCAGGTGCAGGAAATGCCGCGTGTTTTGCTGCTCGACCCAGCGACGGGCACCGGCTCGTTTTTGTTTGCCGCCATTGATCACATTCACGACAAAGTCGCCAAACGCGGTGCCGCACGCTGGAAAAGCTACGCCGCCAATCACCTTTTAGAGCGCCTTTTTGGTTTTGAATTGCTGATGGCGCCTTATTCGATTGCCCATTTGAAACTCGCGCTGCAAATGGAAGGCAAAGGCACGCCCTTAGCTGACAAACAACGCTTCGGCGTTTATCTGACCAACACTCTGGATGAAGCGGTCAAGCAATCGGATGTGCTGATGGGCCGTTTTATTTCCGATGAGGCCAACGCCGCCGTAGCTATCAAAAAAGACAAGCCCATTCTCGTAGTGCTTGGTAATCCACCTTATGCGGGCCATTCGGCTAATGCTTCGCGTAAATCGAAAGAAGAAATTACAGAGTTGCGAAAGGCTGGTGCTGTCGGAAGCAAATCGCGAGGTATTTTAGATGCACGAACCGCTGAACAGCGCAGACTGGCTGAGCTAACTGCCATAGGAAAGTTGATAGACAGATACAAATTCATCAACGGTGTGTCGCTTAAAGAGCGCAATCTCAAATGGCTACAAAATGATTATGTAAAATTCCTCGCTTTTGCCGAAGAGCGCATCAAGAAAACCGGCGAAGGGTTAATCGGTTTTATCACAGACAACAGCTACATTGACAGCCCCACCTTTCGCGGTTTTCGGTGGAGCTTGATGCAAACCTTCACCGATATTTACGTTTATGATTTGCACGGCAATTCTAAGAAAAAAGAAAAATCACTCGATGGCAGCGCCGATGAAAATGTTTTTGATATTACGCAAGGCACCGCTATTATTTTGTGCGTGAAGGAAAAAGATAAAAACGGCCCGGCGCGCGTTCATCATGCCGATTTGCGAGGACGCCGCGAAGACAAATACACAATCTTGCGCGATTCCAGTGTTGAAACAACCGCCTGGACTCAATTAACACCTGAAACTCCGTCCTTTTATTTCATGCCGCAAAACACAGATTTATTGCCTGAGTATCAACAGGGCTGGAAGGTAACGGATATTTGTATCGTAAGTGTTCTCGGTTTTCAAACCCATCGTGACCATTTTGCGATTGATTTTGATGAGCGCATTATGAATGATCGGATAAGCGCCATGCACGATACCAAAATGAGCGATGATGAATTGAGACAAGCCTATAAGGTTGCAGATAATCGAGATTGGAAAGTAGCTCAGGCACGGATAAAATTACGTAACGATAAAAACTGGCAGGAAAAATTGATTCAATTCCCGTATCGTCCTTTTGATAACCGATTCTGCTATTTCAGTGAAGTCGCAATGGATTATCCAAGGTCTGAACTGATGCGACACATGTTTAACAAGGAAAACCTCGCACTAAACATGACTCGGCAGACAAAAGCGGAATCTTGGCAACATGCAGTTGTAAGCAATAAGCCAACACCAGCGGTATTCGTTGAAGTAAAAGATGGATCATCAATTTTCCCTCTTTATCGTTATCCTAATACAGTATCAGGCCAAGTTAGCAGTGAGATAGAACGCAGCCCCAACTTCTCGCCTTCATTTCTTAAAGCGTTAGCGGCAAAATTGAACCTTCTGCAAGAAGGTGAGCATGGTTTGCTTCAGGGCATCACGCCGGAGGACATTTTTCATTACGCTTACGCAATCTTTCATGCGCCAAGTTATCGGGAGCGTTACGCGGAATTTCTCAAACGCGATTTTCCGCGCTTGCCCCTCACGAGTGATCTCGAACTGTTCCGTGACTTAGCCACATTGGGGCAGCAACTTGTCGCACTGCATTTGTTGGACGTGCAAAACGCTCCGGCTTTAAACGAAGCGCGCCATCGTTACGAAGGCAGCGGCGATGACCGCGTGGATAAACCCAAAGTGAAATGGCACGAAATGACGGAGCGCGTTACCATCAACGGCACACAAAGTTTTGAAGATGTGCCGCGTGAGGTGTGGGAATTTCAAATCGGCGGCTATCAAGTCGCGGAGAGATGGCTCAAAGACCGTGGCGGGCGCATTTTAAGCTACGAAGAACAAACGCATTATGAACGGGTGCTTATTGCTCTTGCTGAAACCATCCGCCTGATGGACGAAATTGATGAGCGCATTCCGTCATGGCCCTTGACGTAAGCGCGAAATAGAACGCCACGCCAACATTTTGGCGTGGCGTTTATAAATTTATTAGTTTGAGTCTCACGCGCTTGTTAGTTACCTTAAACTGGCGTCATGCGATTTTGCCTTTTGCTTTGGCTCTTCATAGCAAGTGCCAGCCTTCCCTTATATGCCGCACCAAGCCCGATGAAAAATAAGGTCTTCATTCAAAACGAACTCTTGCGCGTGGAAGTGGATGCAGGGGGCGCTTTTTCAATAATGCCGGCAGATTCCGAAACGGTGATAGCATCGGGGCAGTTGGAAGGCGTCAAGGGGCCGTTTAAGAAGCGTAGTGTAACCGATGACACTTTTGGCAACGGCGAGGCGCTGGATGCGATTGGGGGCAGTATTGCGCTCTTTCCGCGCTTGCCGTTTGCCTTATTGCAATTGAATTTGAAGAACAGCAGCGCCGAAGCGCAAACGCTTAATCGCGTGCCAGTTGCAACTTTGATGGCCCAGTGGCAGAGCGCGGCGCGTTTGAAAACATTGGGCACCGGCGGGTTGTTAAACGTAGATCGCAATCCCGGCAGTTATGCTTGGCTGGCTTTAGCCGAGCCGCAAAGCCGCAACGGCCTGGTTGCCGGTTGGCTAACGCACAACCGCGCTTCGGGTGTGTTATTCAGCAAAGTCGAAGAGGGCAAAGTGCGGCTTGAGGCGCGCAGCGATTACGGCAAATTGCGCTTGTTGCCCAAGCAAAAAACGCAAAGCGAAATTTTGGCAATCGGCTATTTCCAGGATGCCCGTCTGGGGTTGGAGGCGTGGGCCGATGCCGTGGCGCGGGTTTATAAAATCCAATTGCCGCCCCAACCTGTAGGTTATTGCACCTGGTATTCCGATAAGCACGGCGGCGCTTCCGACGAAACGCATTTAGCCGAGTTAAGTGAATTTGCCGCCCTGAATTTAAAGCCGTATGGCCTGAATTTCGTGCAGATAGATGACGGCTGGCAATTGGGAGAAAAACTCAACGGCCCCAAGAAAAACTTCACACAGTTCAACCCAAACGGCCCCTACCCTTCGGGCATGAAAGCGACGGCAGACAAACTGAAAAAACTCGGATTGACACCGGGCTTATGGTTCATGCCTTTTGCTGGAACACACAATGATCCGTGGTTTGCTGACAAGCAAGATTGGTTCGTCAAACGCACCGGGGCACCCTCTGGGTCGGGCACGCCTTATGATACTTCGTGGGGCGGCACCAGTTTGGACATGACCCACCAGGACGCGCAAAAACACCTGCGCGAAATTGTGCGGCGCGTTTCTAAAGAGTGGGGCTATAAATACTTTAAGATGGATGGGCTTTATACCGGCATTGGGGTCAAGCAGGTTTATGTCAATGCCGGTTATAAAGAAGATGATTTTGGCGATGCGGTTTTTTCCGACCCCGGCAAAACCCCTATCGAAGCATTTCGCGATGGTTTGCGTTTGGTGCGCAATGCAGCGGGCAAAGATGTTTATTTTTTGGGCTGCACCATGACGCAAAACATGAGAAGTTTCGGTGGCTCGATTGGTCTGGTAGATGCCATGCGCATTGGCCCCGATAACGGCGGCAGTTGGAAAGGTTGGGCGGGGGTCAGCCCGGTTTTCGGCTCGCGCTATTATTTTCTGCATCGCCGCATCTGGCATAATGATCCCGACCCGTTTTATGTGCGCGGCAGTATTCCACTCGAAGAAGCGCGCACCATTGCTTCATGGCCGGCCATTGCAGGGCAACTCAATTCCAGTTCCGATTGGCTACCGGGTTTATCGCCGGAGCGCCTCGATATTCTTAAGCGCACCATGCCTTCACATAAGGCAATAGCGCGTCCTCTGGACTTATTCGAGAACGAACTGCCGCGATTGTGGCAAGTCAGTGATGAATCATCCGGCGTGCGCCGCGACCTGCTGGCTTTGTTCAACTGGGGCGAGGAAGCCAGCGATTTCAATGTTGTTCTGGCGCGGGGCAACTGGCAAAGCGATAGGGAATATGTGGGGTTCGATTTTTGGGCGAATGCTTTTGTCCCGCCTTTCAAAGGCACCTTAAAAACCACCGTTGCCGCGCATGGTTGCCGCATCTTATCTTTGCGTGCCCTTGAAAACCGCCCGATTCTATTAAGCACATCGCGCCATATCACACAGGGCATGGTGGACATCAAAAGCGAAAAGTGGGATGCGGCTTCTCATACGCTTTTCGGCCAGAGTGAAGTCGTTGCCGGTGACCGCTATGAACTGCGTTTTTATGCACCAACCGGCTGGAAAGTCGGTGCTGCCGGCGAATGGCAAGTCGCGCAAAACGGCGCCGAAGTGCGCATTTCAACCATGCCGACAAAAAACGGGCCGCTCAACTGGAAAATCTCCTTTGAGCCACCGGTTTAAGCGTTGGCGGCTTTAAGCGTTCGCAGACCGCCATTAACTCTGCATAAGGGCTTTCCATGAAAAATAATTCAAATGGCTTTGGTCTTGCTTCGCTTATGCTGCTATTCTGGGGAATCTGGGGCAGCGGCTGTTCTTCGCCCAACGCCGTTCCTGCGGTAAATCCAGGCGCTGCTAAAGCAACTCTTCCCAACGCCACAGCAAAAAACCCAATCGCCGCTACAACAGTTGATCCTGTCGAAGAGCGTCTGCGGACTATGACCCTTGAAGAGCGCGCCGGTCAAATGCTCATGATCGGCTTTAGCGGCCTCGCCTTAAGCAAAGATTCGCGGCGCTTACAGCGCGAGTGCAGAGTCGGAGGCGTGATTCTTTTCAAAAACAATATTTCGCGCCTGGGCCAACTGCAAAAACTCAATCAAGATGTGCAAAGAACGGCCACGAAAGCCAGCGGCATTCCCGCTTTTATCGCCACCGACCAGGAAGGTGGGCGTGTGGCTCGCTTGAAGAAAAATGTGGGAATGCCAGCTTTTGCTGCGAACGGCAAGTTGGCTCGAAGCGGAAAAATCTCAGCGATCAAAGCTGCCGGCCAGATTACGGGCCAGCGCCTGCGCACTGCGGGCATTAACATGAATTTGGCGCCCGTTTTAGATGTGGTAACCACAAAAAATCGGCGCGGCATCATCGGTGATCGCTCGTTTGGCTCCAACCCGCAAATTGTGGGGCGCTGGGGAAGCGAATACATTCGCGCTTTGCAAAATGAAAACGTCATCGCTACCGCCAAACATTTTCCCGGACACGGCGCCACAACCACCGATTCGCATTTGAGTTTGCCGATTGTGAAACTCTCACCGACCGAGTTGCGCCGCACGCATATTGCGCCCTTCCACACTGCCATACAAAACGGTGTCGGTGCTATCATGCCCGCGCATATCGTTTATAGTTCTCTGGATAAAAAGACTCCGGCAACACTATCACGGCCCATTTTGCATGATCTGTTACGCCGTGAATTAGCTTTCAAAGGTTTGGTTATCAGCGACAGCATGAGCATGGCGGCTATCTCGAAGAATCGCAACTGGGAACGCACCGTAGTGCAAGCCACGCGTTCAGGTGTTGATGTTTTGCTGTTGACTAATTCGCCTTCGCATCAGCGCCGCGCCTTTCGCGCTCTGGTAAATGCTGCCCGGCGCGACCCGCAAATCAAGGCGCGCATTACCGAAAGTTGTCGCCGCATTTTGCAAACCAAGCAGCGCTTTGGAATTTGGAAACCAAAGCTGAATTCTCCCTAAAACTCACATCATTTTATGGATGCTGAGGTATGGAAGCCTGGATGCGGAGGTCAATCTCTGCGAAATTAAGTTGGAATAGGCTACCGCCCAGGCGGTGGGGCCGGGTATCATCTTTATGGCGGACATTCTCCCAGATCGAAAGGCGGGAATCGCGGATGCACTCTCTGGCCAGATCAAAGACGTAAACGATTTTATCCTTACTGTTTTCCTTTTGCTTTTGAGGAGCAAGGCGCATTTTTCCAAACAACTTGTCGCCTTTGCGAATTTCCAGTTCAACCATGTTTTCAACGATCAAATCACTGGGTTGGGAGTTTGGCCAGGAGAGCGCTTCGGCTTTGAGATAACGAGTGACAGTAAAAGTATAAGCTCCCTCTTTGGAGCGCTTGAACTTCACCGTCATGCCCGATTCTTCGGTGGAATCGGGCGTGACATCCTGAACTTCAAGTAGCGCCAACGCGGGCGAAATTATCAGCAATATAATCAGGAATGTGGTCAGCATAGCAGTGAAACAGCGGACAGG
>DASWNL010000221.1:0-4886 GCA_036399215.1 Abditibacteriaceae bacterium | reverse complement strand
GAACCCAGATAGCCGAGCAACAATAAATAAAGGACTTTGAGCAGTTCACCGCCAAAAGTGGCGACTACGAAGCCGATTTGTCCTGCATAATCGTTTTTCGGCAACTCGCTCATGCGGTTGCCAAAAGCCCGCTCAAATCCATCCGCAGCGGTAAAGCGCCCATAACCATAAAGCGCTTCTCGAAAGACATAAGCGAGCAGCAAAGCGCCGATAAGAAAGATGATCAATCCCAGCCAACGCGCCGTGCGCCGCCAAATTCGCCCGCTTTGCCGTGCCTCAAGAGACACCACGCGCCGCTCTTTGACAACCGTCGCCCCGATTGGAGTTTCGATAGATATGGGTTTGGTCTCTTCGGCACGCGCCATAAAGAATTTCTGCTTTTGTCAATAAATGCAACAACGCCCGCAGTTTAGAAGCGATAAACCGGACAGGCAACCATAAAACAATGGCAAGCCAATAATACAGCGATTAAGACGAAGGCACTCAGTGCCTAATCAGCCACCAACGGGCCAGTGGATTGCTACACTAAAAACGTGTCGAATCGTATCCGCAAACTCGAACCAGAAATCGCCAACCAAATCGCGGCAGGCGAAGTCATTGAGCGCCCTTCCAACGCCGTCAAAGAGTTGGTCGAAAACGCCCTTGATGCCGGGGCGCGCCGCATTAACATAGATATTGAAGATGGCGGCAAAAAGCTCATCCGCGTGCGCGACGATGGCGCCGGTATGAACGCTTCCGATGCGGTGCTGTGCCTGCAACGCCACGCCACTTCCAAACTCAAAGACGCCAACGACCTGTGGTCTATTAATACATTGGGCTTCCGGGGCGAAGCGATGCCTTCAATTGCGGCTGTGTCGCGCCTGGAAATCAATACGCGCGAATCGAGCGCCGAAGCGGGCACGCGTGTAACGGTTGAAGCCAGTGTTGTCACCGATGTTTCCGAAGTCGGCTGCTCCGAAGGCACCGAAATCATCGTGCGCGACTTGTTTTTCAACACACCGGCGCGCTTTAAATTCTTAAAAAGCGATGCCGCCGAAGCCGCGCGCACTGCTGAGATGATCGGGCATCTGGCTCTTGCCTACCCTGAAGTCGCCTTCCGCCTGCGGCACAACGGTAACGAAACATTGCGTGTTGAAGCGAACGGCAATCCTTTTAATGCTGTGGTTTGCGTCTTGGGAACAGAAACCGCGCGCCAGATGCTGCCGATTGCCCCGTCTTCCGAAGACGACACCTCGCCGATTAAAGTAACCGGCTTCGTGGGGCGCCCGCAGATGACGCGCGCCAATCGCAACACGCAAATTTTCTATATCAACGGGCGCGTGGTCAAGAACCGCACCATCCAACACGCTGTGCAAGCCGCATATGAAGGATTAATTCATGGAGGAGGCCGCTTTCCCGTTGCGGTCATCTTCATTCAAATGCCGGCAGGCGCGGTGGATGTGAACGTGCATCCCACCAAAAGCGAAGTGCGCTTTGCCCGCGAATGGGAAATCCATCATGCGGTTCGCATAGCCGCGCGCGAAACCTTAGCCAGCGCCCAATTGACACCAGACTGGCAGTTTCAGCCGCGCGCAATGGCGCCGAATGGCGCGGAGGCAGGAAGCGGGCAACAGGAGGCAGAAGGCAGTCAGCAAACGGCAGAAGGCATAATCCGGCCCCCCGCCTCTGGCCTCCCGCCGTCAGATTATCGTGGCTTTTCACAACCCGTAGCGCCGCGTGGCGGTGATGTAGAGGGGTTCCGCACGGCTTATCAAAACCAACAGTCTGCCTCCGGCTTCCTGCCTCCAGCCTCCGGCCTCCAGCCTCCCGCTGCCAACCTCTTTCCCGACTTCACTCCGCCCGAAGAAAAGAAGCTCTCGCTGCGCCCGCTTGCGCAGATTTCGCACAACGCTTACATCTTGTGCGAGGCCGAAGATGGGCTTTATATTGTCTGCCAGCATCGCGCCCATGAGCGAATTTTAGCCGACCGCGCCATCGAAGCCGCCGAAGGCCGCGCCGTTGAATCGCAGCGCCTGGTCATTCCTTTTACCGCCGAAGTTGGCCCACGCGCCGCAGCGGCGCTGGAAGAAAACGCCTCTTTAATCAAAGATTTGGGCTTTGAAGTCGAGTCCTTTGGCGGCAGTTCAGTTTTAGTGCGCGCCGTGCCAACCTTAGTGGCACAGGGCGATTATCAAACAGCGTTTAGCGACCTGTTGGACGAAATGATTTCCAGTGATGGCAAGCCGGGCCGCACTTTGCAGGACAAGCGCCGCGCGCTGTTAACCATGCTTTCCTGTAAAAACGCCATCAAAGCCGGCGACCCTTTGCAAGCGGCGCAAATGGAAAAGCTGATCGAAGATTTGATGACTGTTCCTAACCCCGGCATCTGTCCACATGGCCAACCAATTCTGATTAAGATTTCCACGCTGGAACTGGACAAGAAATTCGAGCGCGAATACGCTTCGCGCTAATCAAAAGGAGCATTCATGTTTGGACTGGGCACAACAGAATGGGTCATCATTGCGTTTTTATTCTTTGATACCCTCTTGGCCGTGGGTGTGGTTCTTTTTGTAAATGCAAAAAAGAAGAACTCCGGCAATTCCGGCAACACCTTCAGTGCTGACTCAAACGAATCGCCTTTCCATTCCAGCACACACTCTGTTACAAACTCAGTGAATGCGGTGCCTTTAAACAACGAAGAGATTGTGAGCCTGTTGCGCCAGGGTCGAAAGATTGAAGCCGTCAAAATTTACCGTGAACGCACTAATTTAGGTCTCAAAGAAGCCAAAGACGCCGTCGAAGCACTCGAACGACAAATATAATCTGAAATCTCATGGCACAACATCCCGAACATCAAGCCACCAATCAAAAACTCGATAACCAGCTACCGGTGCATCCTGATTTACAGGACGATTCGCAGACTGATTCACCAACGGCAGACCACCGCGCCCAGGCACCTGACAACGTGCGCTGCTTCATCATCACAGTCAGCGACACGCGCTCGACGAACGATGATCGCGGCGGGCCATTAATTCGAGAGTTGCTTGAAGCACAAGGCCACCAAATCAACGGCACGCTGATCGTGCGTGATGAAAAACGCGAAATCGAAGAAGCAGTGCGCGCCGCCCTGGAAGGAGTTCTCTCCTCCGAAGCGATTTTCCTCACGGGAGGAACAGGCATTGGTGAGCGCGATGTCACACCTGAAGCTATCCAGCCCCTGCTAACCAAGCACCTACCCGGCTTTGGCGAGGTATTTCGCGTGCTGTCTTATCAAGAAATCGGCGCGGCCACGATGCTCAGCCGCGCCTTTGCCGGCGTCATTGGCCGCACTTTGATCTTCGCCCTACCCGGTTCGCCCAACGCAGTGCGCCTGGCTATGGAAAAGCTTGTTGTCCCTGAAATCGGTCATCTGGTGCGCGAACTACGCCCCGAACGGCGCCAGTAGCAAAACATTTGTGTTACTTAGTTAATCCCTTGTGCAACAAACGGCTGAATCCGTCGCATCTGAGGCGTCGCACGCCGCGCCCATTGATATCGGGTGCGCTTTCGGCTTCAATCTACGCCACTGGGCCGAACGGTCGCACTTACGAGAAATCTAAAGGTGCCATGCTATCAAACAATCCAACGGCGCCGATTGAGCCGGACTTGGTATTGGATGATTTTTCAGGTGAACAGGTCTTTGTGGCGGCTGTGGACAGTGCAGCGGAGTATGCCGACTTGATTCATGACGGCTTTTATCAGGTGTCAACGCGGCGCCATGTTGCGGGCAGACCCTTCTTAGCCAATGCCCTGCGTGCCGAACAAGACCGCTTTAACGGGCGTATCAGTGCGCTTCTAAAACAACTGGGCGCTAAGAATGTGAATAAGAGTTAACGAGTAAAACATCATGCCTTTACACGGTGAAATTAGCCACGCACAAGAAAACCGGCCCTAAGATTAAAGTCTTAGGGCCGGTTTTCTTGTGCGTGAAAGATAGTATTACATGGCCGATGAGAGACTTCCTTTGGAAGGAGGTAACGGCATTAGTGCCCTAAATCCGGGTAAAACCTCCTATTTTGGAGATCTTTTCTCTTAAAATGCTGACTTAGCTGCATTTTAAGGTAAGATAGGAGATTGATATGCTTTTGCAATTTACAGTTGAGAATTACAAGTCTTTTAACGAACCCACAACATTTTCAATGAGTGCGACAGGAATTAGAGAACTTCCGAAGCACGTAATTGACGGTAAGTCTCCAGCCTTGCGCGGCGCCGCGATTTACGGCAAGAATGCGGCAGGCAAATCGAACTTAGTATTAGCTATGGGTTTTGCACGTGATTTGATAGTTCGACCAGCAACTGTAGGACGGCGTATAGCAACTACTCCATGCAGACTGCGCACTGACAATAACCGTGTATCCAGTTTCCGTTGGTTTTTTCAATATAAAGGTAGAATCTGGCAGTATGGTTTTTCCGTTGAGGCAAAAGGTGTTGTAGAGGAATACCTTTACGCGCGTAACGAAAAAGGTGGGAAAGAGCTTAAGTGGTTCACCCGCGAGACTGTTGATAATGAGGTGCAGGTAAGTTTCGGCCAGACGCTACGTGGCCCCGCTCATGGCAAGAGAGCCAAGCGTCTTGAACTCATCAGAAGTAATATTCGTAAACGGCCAGAGCAGCTCTTTTTACCTTTTGCTATCGAAAATAGCGTAGAGGAATTAATCACCCCCTACGAATGGTTCACAGACGTCTTAGTGGTAAAAAGGGCAGAAAACACATATAGCGACATGCTATGGGAGGTAAACGACGACAGCTTTCTTGGTTTCCTTGGAGAGTTTCTTAAATTCGCGGATACGGAAATTCATAGATTGCAGCGGACTCTCGTAGCTCTGAAATGGGATTCCGTTTTCCCTTCTGGCTTTCCTTCTGAAGCA
>DASWNL010000220.1:0-3853 GCA_036399215.1 Abditibacteriaceae bacterium | reverse complement strand
CAAGAGCCGGTTCGGTGATGTTAATGTAATTCCCTGCCGTCATCGCCGGGGCGTTGCCCGCCGGCGTGCTTAACAGGCGGCGATTCACTGCGACAAAGCCGGTTGTGGCACTGCGCAACTGCTGCCGCATAGCACCGATCTCATCAACCAATCTCTGGCTTTGCGGATCACCTTTTTTCAATATTTCCGATTCGGCTTTATCAAAGGAAGTCGCCACACCATCGCGCAGGTATTCAATGAGTGTCAGGCGGCGCAAAAGGTCGCTGCGCGCTTGTGGGCTAAGGCGACGTGAAGCCGTCGAGGCTGCGCCTAACGCGCGAGACTGGCTCATCAATTCACGTAGCTCCGGCGCCTGGAAAACGATGATATTCATCAGGTAATACGAATCCAAATCCGGGTCCAACACCAACTTTGATTCATCACCGATGTAAGTCAAAAACGCCAGCAGGTTGCGAATCAAAGCGTCATGCTCGCGCAGGCTATCTTGCGCTGTGATGCCGGCTGTAGAATCGGACAGCTTTTCTATATCGTCCTTCAAGCCTTTCCAACCGATGGTTTCACCCGCGCTGTTGATTTTAAATTGACTGGAATTGAGAGACTCTCCAGCGAGCGCATCGTGTTTATCCAGCGCGGACAGGCTACGGCTCATGTTTTCTTCATTGGCTGCCAGATCAGCAGCGACACTGCGGTCGCCGCGCAAGAGGGCCTGCGACAGGGTGCGATGCCGTTGCACATCATGGAGCAGAGCGCGCAAAGGTTGCAGATAATTCAGCCCCTGCACCTCCTTTTGCGCGAACTCCAGCCCCAGAGCGTTCACCTCATCAACATAGCGATAGGTAACAACGGCAAACGGCAACAGAAAAACCAGGCCCAGCAACGCCAGTTTTTGCCACATCTTCAAATGTTTCATGGCCTCTTTGCCTTCTTTGTCAAATGTTTGAATTTACTCCGACTGCACCAACAACTGCGTGTCCTCAAATAACAATCTGGCATCCAATAGCGCAATGCCGTCTTGTGTCAGACCGCTCAGGTAACGCGCGCCCGGCGTGCCTTCGAGTGAATGACCGCCTTCGAGATGCACCGGGGGCAATAATCGAACATCTTCCACGCCCGCTGTGGCTAAAGCCACGTCGCCACTGCCGGAACTGCCGGAGCGGACTGCGCGCTCGCCATTCGCTGCTCCCGCACCTGCTTCAGCAGATGTGGGAGAACTCGAATCACTTGGTGCCAGATCACCACGCAAAATCAAAACGGGCGGGGGAGCCTCCATAGCGGCTGATGCAGTCGAGCCGGATACAGAGGTCGCGTCCTGCGAAGGCGATGGCAAGCCAAATAAACGCTGCAAGTCGAGCACAGCTAAAATATGGCCGCGCACATTAAGAATACCCTGCATCCACGGCGGTGTGCCGGGCAAAGCCACAATCTGCGTTGCGTCCGCGAGGGCAAAGACCTCGCGCACCTGTGAGGTTTCAAAAGCGTAACGTTCGCCGGCCAGCCAAAAGACGACAATCTCCAGGCCGCCTTGCAAAGATTCGTCTTGCAAAGGCGCGGCTAAGCGAAGCATGCGCTCGCGCAAAATTGTTGAAGAATTTTTTGAATTCAATTTTTCTTCAGTTGTTTCGATGCTGTCTGCGTTGTTTGCCATACGCCATTATCAATTTTCATCCAGTGACAGCAAGGCACGTTCAATAAAAGCAGCGGCGTGACCGGCAGTGAGTTGGTCACCATCATCGAGTGGTGTATCCGCTGGCAGGTTTTCAATAACGCGCAGGGCATTGAGCCAGGCGCGGCGTGCTTGCTCAGTCCTGCCGCGCCGCCGTTCCAAATTGCCCAGCACAAAGTGCGCTAAAGCGAAATCCGGCTCTAAATACAGCGCCCGCCGCAAAGCAGCTTCGGCATCGCGCTCGTCGCTTTCTTCGCCGCTTTCCCCACTATTTGGCGCTTTTTTTTCCATCAAAATCGAAGCGCGCAAATAATAGTAACGCGCTTTCATTTTATCCTGCGTAATGGCATGGTCGCAAAACTCTAATGCCTCCGCAAGATTTCCCAGGCCCGCCGCGCGGTGCGCTTTTTCATGCCACTCCTCTGCGGTTAAAGAAGCAGACTTGGCTTTCTCAGGACTCTTAACTGGCTTTGGTGTGTAGGTTGTTTTATGGGCTGTAGATGACGGCAGGCTAACGTGATTTTGGGCAGGATGATGTTTAGTGGCGTGGTTTTCATTGGGTGGGGCACTTGTTTTTTGATAAAGAATCACGCCGGGCAAAGGCACAGTGACTAAAGGCGCAAACAACGCCGCTGAGGCTTCGCTGGCCGCAGGCGCCAAATAAGCGCCATCGTTGAGGCAGCGAATGAGATTGGAAACAACGGCCCGCGCCTGAGGCGGCGCGAAATACATCAGCACATTGCGGCAAAAAATGATGTCCATTGCGCCTGTGCCGTTAGCAATGGCCGGGTAAATGTCACTCACCAAATTCAAGCGGGCAAAACGCACATAGCGGCGGATTTCCGGTTTTAATTGGAAACGGCCTTCGGGTGTTATATCGAAGTAAGTTTTTTGCTCATCGCGCGAAGCCGAACGAAACGACCAGGATGTGTAAATAGCGTTTTCGGCTTTTTTCAAAAAAACCGGATTTAAATCCGTTGCGAGAATGGAAATCTTCCACGCCCGCCAGTCAGGCAATATGCTCGGCAGCAATGAATGCAACTGCATGGCGAGCGAATACGGCTCTTCGCCTGTGCAGCAGGCCGCGCTCCAGATGCGCAACTCACGCGAGCCACTGGCACGACGCAATTGCAAAAGCGCCGGCCAAATGTGCAGGCGCAGCGATTCAAACAGCGCCGGGTCACGAAAAAAATAGGTCTCGCCAATGGTTAAATAACGGGCGAGCGTATCAATCTGCTCGCGCGAAAACGCGCCAGCAACTAACCATTCGGCGCAACCCCGCGCACTCTGCGATCCCTCGAAACCAAAATCGCCAGACGCACGCCGCAAGGCGCGTTCGAGATCGCTCAGGCTTTCGCCGTTGTAATCGAGACCTATGTGCTCCCGTATTAAAGCGCTGAGGCGTTCTAATACGGATTCATCCACCGGCTCCATCAAAGCCTCGGCACTCGCCGGAGTTGAGGCCGTTCCTCCCTGACGAACGATGCGGGTTTTATTTTTATTGTGGCTTTGGTCGTGCTTTTGGTCGTGCCTGTTCATGCCGGGTCAGGAGCTATCTCACCATCCCTTGCCGTTGAGTCTTCGGGAGATGTTTGCAAATGCGGCCATGCCTCTTGAGGCCAGGCGCCACTTTCGGGCACACCTTCAAGCAGGGCATCCAAATCATTGACGTAAACCAACTCGCCTGCCAGGGTTAAAACATCACCGCGTCCTTCCAATGTAGCGGGCAATAACGCGCTGGAAGAAGCGATTTCATGGGTTCCCACTTCACGCACACCTTCGACTTCATCGCACAGAATCAGCGCCCGCCGCTCATCGCTGAGCGACACTAAAATCATCTGCTCGTTTTCATGAACTTCCTGTTTGGCCCGTGCTTCTCGCACATCGAAAACCGGCACCACCTTGCCATGCACATTGATAACTCCGCGCACCAAAGGCGATAACTTCGCACCCGGCAACGGCGTGATTTCCACAGCGCGCAACACACGCTCCACGCGCGCCAACGGCAACGCGCAACGCCGCCCTTCCAAAGAAAAAACAAGGAAATGCTGATTCATGCTACTATTGCTACAACCTATCTACTACAATGTATCAAACCCAAGTTGCCACCTCTTGGGCGGAGTGTCATTCCGAGCGTAGTAACGAGCCTTAGCGCGTCGCGGGCGCCCTCTGGGCAGGATCGAGGAATCT
>DASWNL010000219.1:0-5344 GCA_036399215.1 Abditibacteriaceae bacterium | reverse complement strand
TATTCGGTGATTTCAACTAAAGGCACCGGTGCCGAAAGAGCGATGTTTAAAACAGGCAGTGCATCTGGATCGAAGGTGTTAACCGTTGGCTGTTCGATACCTTCGGGCAGCAAGGGTAACACCTGATTGACTTTATCACGCACTTCCTGCGCCGCTACGTCCACATCTTTTTCCAAGACGAAGGTAACAGTCACGTTGGAAACGCTTTCTGATGAAGTCGAACGCAGTTCGTCAATACCGCTAATGGTATTCAGCGATTTTTCAATTTTAGTGGTAATTTCCGTTTCAACCGCTTCCGGGGAACTACCCGGTGAAATGGTTGTGACAACTACCGTTGGGAAGTCCACTTTGGGAAAGCGATCTACGCCAAGGCGAGTAAAGCCGACAAAGCCGACCACCACGAAAACCAAAATTAAAACCGAGGCGAACACAGGTCGCCGCACGCAGAGGGCTGCTAACTTTTGCATGACGTTAAATGATTAAGGAGCATTGCCCGGCACTACTGCCGGCGCTTTTCCTTGCACGGCTCCTTGATTGATATTCTGAATTTCCCGCCGCAGTTGAGCTTCATAGGCTACTTGCCACTCTCGCGATTGCAAGCCCAGCGAGGAAGCAAGTTGTGCCCGCGCGTTCGCTAAATCGAAGCGCGCATTAATGGCATCGGTTTTCGCAGAAAGTAAAGCCGTCTGGGCATCTGAAACTTCGACGTTGGTTCGCACGCCCGCAGCATAACCAATCTGAGCGGCACGTAAGGCTTCGGTTGCCGTGCGAATCGCGGCATCTGTGCTTTCCAGTTTTCGCTGAGCTGCGTCAACCGTTAGAATCTGTTGTTCCAACTGAAAGGCGGTTTGTTGGCGTGTCACATCCTGGCTGCGTCGGGCTTGTTCGAGTAAAGCCTGCGCTTCGGTAATCTGTGATTTCGCGCGGCCACTATCAAACAGTGTCTGTGCCACGCTCAAACCTGCTGAAAGAGCAAAGCGTCCCAAAAATGTGACGGGATTGCGCAATATACCGCTTAAACTCGCGGAGAGAGAAGGTTTTTTGGCCGCTTTTGCAACATCTACGTTGGCTAAGGCCGCGTTAATCTGCTCCTGCGAGGAAATTAATGCGGCCCGATTTTTTTCAGCCACAGCCCGCAGTTGCTGCGGTGATAAGGATTCCAGCGGCAAATTTAAAGGTGCTGCGATATTTGCCGCTTCAGGTGGCGCTTCAACTGTTTCAAGTGAAATCAAACGCAACGGTGTTTCCGGCGGACGACCCATTTGCGTATTCAAATTAGCTTTGGTCAATGCCACACTATTTGCCGCATTGATGCGCCGCAATTGGGCATCAACAAGAGTGTTTTCCGCGCGTAACACATCCAGTTTCGCCGCTGCGCCGGCATCAAAGCGCACGCGCGCAACTCGTAGCCTTTCCTGAGAAACCGCTAAATCGCTTTGCGCGACACCCAGTAATTGGTCGGCACGTAAAACGGCCAGATAGCCGACAGCCGTGTTGTAAACGATGTCTTGTTCAACTTGTAATGTCTGCGCGGCCTGGACGCGGGCTAAGGCTTCGGCAGCGCGCGTGCCGGCTTTGACACGCCCGCCGGTATAAATGGGAATTTGCGCGCTGACACCGCCGTTTTGGTTAATACCATTGCTGGAAAAGAAATTGTTGCCGTTTCCTCCGCCTCCACCACCCGGATTTCCAAAAGAGGGCTGACCGAAGTTTCGATCATAAGTTAAGCCACCATTTAATCCCACTTGAGCACCCCCTTGCGAACGTGCTGTGCCGATGCGTGCTTGAGATGCCGCTAACGCAGCCCGTGCCTGGGCACGCGCTGGATTGTTGGCCAGAGCATAGACAATCGCCTCTTGAAATGTCAAAACCGGCGATTCTTGCTCCTGGCGAATGCGCCTATCGGCAATGGTTTCTCCTGGGGAGGGAATGCTGGACACAGAAATCGGGGGATTAGAATCAGTTTGTGATTGTGCAAGGGCTTGCCCGGCAAGACTTAAAAGAAAGAGAGCGGGCAGAATCTGTAAAGTCTGTTTCACTCTTTATCACCGACCTTTTCTCCACAAAGCGTAGAATCTGTGCGCGAGGCATTTTCCAACAGCTTAATCATCAAAGATTGACCCTCACGTAATTGCTGATCATTTAAACCCTCGCAAATTGTTTCTGCTAACTCGCGTAGCGAACCGCGCACAGTAAGCCAGGTTTCCATGCCTTTAGGTGTAATCTTTACACGTGACACGCGACGGTCATGCCCATCAGCTTCGCGCACCACAAATCCAGCTCGTTCTAATCGGTCAACCACGCCCGTTATGGGCGCTTTGGAAAGCAACAGGCGCTTGCCCAGTTCAGAGTGAGTCACGCCGCTTTCTCCTGCATGGCCAACGCAGCCCAGTGCGAACCACTGCGCCATTGTTAATCCGTATTGAGATGTAGTGCGATCTCCTGCCCGTTCTAAGACGCTATTAAGCAAGCAAACATGTGCCATCAATTGTGATGTTAACGGCATGTTCTGTTCAGCGCCGGGACAAGGTGACATGCGATTAACAAACTCTGATAAATTGTTGGCCGGTGGGGCAGGGGATCCGCGTTTACTACTCATAAAGATAGTTCCTATCGAAACTATTTTATACGTGACTAAATAAATCGTCAAGTTGAAATAATGTTAAATTTTGGCCGCAGAGAAAATTTTTTTGGTGGCAGTTATAATTTCAGTAGAGGCGAACGAATTCGACTTAAAACCACTCTGATTTCATGAAAACAGATCAGGCGGAAGCGAAATAACCTACTATGGCAATGATTGAGATTCACAATTTGACGAAGCGCTATCGTGATTTGACAGCGGTCAAAGATTTAAATTTGGCAATCGAGAAAGGTGATGTTTTCGGTTTTATTGGCCCTAACGGCGCCGGTAAGACTACTACCATCAAGACTTTGGCGACATTGCTGGAACCGACTACCGGGCAGGCTTTTGTCGATGGAATTGACGTAGTTCGCAATCCCTTAGAAGTGCGTCGTGTCATTGGCTATATGCCGGATTTCTTCGGCGTTTATGATGATGTGAAAGTTTGGGAGTATCTCGATTTCTTTGCTGCTGCTTATAAAATCCCTTCTAATAAGCGCAAAGGCATAATTGACGATGTTTTGGAGTTGACCGATTTAACCGGCAAGCGCGAAGCTTATGTTGAAAGCCTTTCACGCGGCATGAAACAGCGCTTGTGCCTGGCAAAAACATTAGTGCATGACCCAAAAGTATTGCTGTTGGATGAGCCGGCCTCCGGCCTTGATCCACGCGCCCGCATCGAATTTCGTGCATTATTGAAAGAATTGCAGGCAATGGGTAAAACCATTTTCGTTTCCTCCCATATTTTGCCGGAGTTAGCCGATTTTTGTAATGTCGTTGGTATCATGGAGCGCGGTCAACTGATTGTAGCAGGCAAAGTCAATGATATTGTCCATAAATTAGAGGGCGGCATGGTTTTGGATGTGCGCTTGACGGGTGATGAAGCGCAGGGGGAACGCGCTGTGGAGGTTATTCGAGATTTCCCCAATGTGCGTGAAGCTCGCGCGGAAGGAAATCATTTGACGATTGGATTTGTCGGTCTTCACGATGATTTACCGGGTCTGCTACAACACTTGGTATCGAATGGTCTGCCGGTTGCAACATTCTCCCAGAGGGCTGCTGATCTGGAAGATATCTTCATGAAAGTAACCAAGGGTGCTGTTCAATAGATATTTAAAATTGAGCACAAAGGCTCGAATTCTGGTTCTCTTTTCTATGTCTTTAGTTTTACCTGACACAACTTATTGCAAATATCACCTTCAAAATAGATACTATTACCTATGGCAAACACAGCAAAACATCAAAGCACTGAAATCGCATTACCAAATCCTCAAGTTGCTGAATATATTGAAGCGGAAATTGTTGGTGACCAAGAGGGTAGTCTGCGGCCAGATATGATGAACGCTTTTGAAGCGTTTTTACAAATGGATGTTGCCTACGGCGATCCTACGGCAGACACCATCGCTGCCTATAGGCGTGAAGTCGGATTCTGGATCAACTGGTGTGAAAAGAGCGGAATTGATCCAGCACAGGCGAGGCGTGGCGATGTTGAGGCTTATAAAGAGTCCCTCAAACGAGCTGGTTTGTCAGTGGCCACACGACGCCACAAGCTCTCTGTAATTCGGCGTTTTTACGCAGCTTCCCAAAAATATGCCTTGATTCAATTTAATCCAGCGGAAGGTGTTAAAGGTGGAAAAGATTTAACACTTCCTGAAGATAAAATGAAATTCCTGGCCGAGCAAGCATTAGCAGCATTGCTGGCAGCAATTCCGGGCGATAGTATTAGCGGAATTCGTGATAGAACACTCGTTGCGCTAATGGCAATTCATGGTCTCAGGCGCATTGAAGTCCACCGTCTCAACCACGAAGACCTCCAGATTGAAGGCGATTTGGCCTATTTAGTCGTTAACGGTAAAGGCAATAAATTACGGCGCGTGTATTTAAGAGAAGACACTTTTGCGACTCTTCAGACATATTTCAGTGCCAAAGTTAACGCTGGATTTGTAGCTAAGGGTGCCGTTTTTGTTGGTCATGGCAACAATGGACGAGGCCATCGCCTTAGCCGGCAGGCTCTCCATGAGATCGTTTCCAAATATCTTAACCTCGCCGCACTGAAACGGAGTGGCGTATCCTGTCATGCCTTGCGCCATACTTTCGGCACTTTATCAGTGGCTGGCGGTGCTAAAGTTGAACATGTGCGGGATTCAATGGGACATAGCAAGTTAGAAACAACAAGTATCTATATTAAGGCTGTAGAACGCGCCAAGAACAATCCTGCCAATTACATTAATGTTTCGGTTTAAGGGTAATTTGAATTATGAACCAGTTAGATTTTCTTAATATTGAAGAAGAAACGAAAGAATGTCTCGCCTGCGCTCAGAGGAAGCCTGTGAGTCAATTCAAGAGGGTAAACAATACGCGAAACAGCGATGGTCTAAGCCATTTTTGCGAAGATTGTCTAAAAACACTTGATGCAAAACAGCTAAACAATTTGTATCGCAAAGTTGCTTACGCACGGACTCGCAGGCCCTGTAATTCGTATTTTTTACAGCGTTATGGGATAAGCCGTGACGAATATGATCAGAAATTTGAATTACAGCAGGGAAAATGCGCTATCTGTGGCAAAGGAGAAAAGTCCAAATATCAGCGTGGAACAACGGAAGAGAAACTCAAGGCATTAGCTGTAGATCATTGTCACGCTACGGGTAAAGTGCGAGGCCTGCTGTGTTCCAAATGCAATAGAGCGATAGGCTTGTTCGACGATGACGCTATGATTATTCGATT
>DASWNL010000218.1:0-21461 GCA_036399215.1 Abditibacteriaceae bacterium | reverse complement strand
CGTCAGGTCAATGATGTGAATGGCGAAGTCGAATAAGAATACTCGTGTTGGCGTGTCGTTGGAGTATTGTGCTGAACAGTAATCAATGGACAGCGAATAAAGGCTTTCCGATGGAAACTGTGCCATCCATTCTTTAGCGCGCGAGTAGGCCGTGTTATAACGCTTCTTGAAAGCGGTGGTGCAGAGCAACCCCGTTTCTTTTGCGATGCGTGCCACTTCGAGCGTTTCCTCCGCCGTCATGGCCGGCGGCTTTTCCGTATAAACCGGATAGCCGAGGCGCAAGGCTTGTATTGCCAGTTGGGCATGGAGATGTGGCCCAACGCAGATTATCACGCCATCGGGCTTTTGCGCGGCCAGCATCTGTTCTATGTCGCTGTAAGCCTGGCCACCGAAAAGGCAGGCATTTCGCTCTGCTTTTGCAGTATCCAAATCGCAAACACCTACTAACCGTGCGCCGGCAGCACCAAGATAAGGGTAAATGCGGCGGGTCGAGAGCGCGCCCGCACCAACCACACAAATACGCGGCTCACTTCCCAATTCGTTTTGAGGCTTTGTCATTGGTTTAGGCCTTATCGTAGAGTTCGCTCAGTAAAGAGATAGCTTTTTGCAGTCCATGTAAGGTTTCCTGAGGATTGCTGGCACGATTTTCTAATTCCAATTCTACGACGATCTCGCCTCTGTAATTGGTGGTCTTTATCTGGCGCATTAATCCCGCGAAGTCTACTTCGCCAGTGCCGTAATGCACCGATTTTCCGTCACGAATATCGTTCACATGAATGAGCGCGATACTCTGACCCAAATACTCCCAACCAACCTGCCAGGGCACATTTACGCGTTGAAAATGCCCTACTTCAAGAACAGCTTTCAAGCGAGGGTCATCATTGAGAAAATCAAAAACTTCCCGGTAATCTTCCACTGTGGAAATGGCGCTTCCTTTATGATTTTGCACTGCTGGCAAGGCTTGAATCTGCTCGTTATCAAGCGCATCAAGAAAGCGCACGCCGATTCGTTTGAAGATTTCACGATTGGCCGCTTTGAAAAGCAAAACTTTAGCGCCCAGAGCTTCGGCATAACGTGCAGCGGCAAGAGCATCTTTTAATCCACCTTCTATATTATTCTCATGTATAAGGGGAAGATGAAACGAAGTAATCTCCATCCCGGCGGTTTGCAATTTATTTAGTGCAACTGCCGGGTCTTCATGCCAATCCAGGCGGCCCTGCGCCCACTCGGTAAAAGCCTCCATCCTGGTGAAGCCTAAGGAGCGGTAAGCAGGCAGTAACTCGTCGAACGACCAGGATGGAAGGCAGCAGGGGCTACAGACAAGTTGCTGCATCAATGGAGTAGAAGCAGTGGCGCTCATAATTTACTTTTAAATTCTTTAGTTCCAAAATTTGCTTTGTTTGATCGTTGCAGATGTCTCTTTGTTATGCGCCTGTTATTATTCGTTTCAGATGCTCTAACATCATTCATCGTTTAAAGGGATCATCATGATTGAAGCTTTACCTTGCAAGTTATTTTTGCAGATATGTCGAACGTTACCCCTGAACACTTTATTCATCGCCATAGTATGCGCGGTGTTGTGTTTCGGCCATAGTCTTTCTGCTGCTCCAGAGCGCAATGAAGCGCTTCGCTTGCCTGCCCTCAAGTGGGAAGAACGCTCCGATTGGGTCAACGTGAAAACCGATATTACACCGGCTGCTCTTGGTGATGGTGTAACCGATGACACCAATTCACTGCAAAAAGCACTCGATGGTGTGAAAGATGGTTCGACGCTCTATCTGCCGCCCGGCAGGTATCGCATTACGCGTATGCTATCGCTGCAAGGCCCCCTAATTGGTGTGCTGCTCGTTGGTCATGGGCGTGATACACAACTCATCTGGGATGGAGAAATTGGCGGCAAAATGTTTACTGATGATGGCGTGGCCTATTCACGCTTTGTCGGTATGGTTTTCAACGGCCAGAATAAAGCTGCTGTCGGCTTCTGGCATTATTCGACCAGGCGTTTTGAAACCGAAGTGCGCCATCAACATTTAGCGTTTTTGAATTTCACCGATGCCGGGGTCTTAGCCGACCCAAAGGATAAATTCGCGCTTGCCGAAACGACCTTTGAAAATTGCCTCTTCGACAACTGCCGTCGCGGTGTCGCCTTTTTGCAGTTCAACGATTATGACTTCACTTTCGATGGCTGTGAGTTCCGCCGCAATGACATTGCTATCGAATGCACACACGGCAATTTCTACGTGCGCAACTGCCATTTTGAAAATAGCCGCACTGTAGATATTCATGCTTATCCCGAACATGGTAGTTCAGTGCGGCGCTGCACATCGGTTGGCTCCAATCAGTTCATTCGTTTTGCCCAACCTGTGGGCACCATGACGATTCAAGATTGCCATGTGGACAGTTGGAAAAGCACGGATGGAGCCATTACTCTCTCCGGCGCGCCCGTCATTTTGTTTGATTGCGTTTTTACGAATCCTCCTGCCGGTAGTGCAGCGGTGAATATCGGTAATGGGCAGCGCTTGATTGTATCGAACAATGTTTTAAAAGGTGCTCCATCAATTTTTCAAGCGAATCATAAAGGGCGGCTTTACCCTGTTCCTCATGGGAAGCGCAAAGGCTCAATTCAATCAGCGCGGCAGAGTTTTTTCCGTAGTAGCGCACGGATTCCGACGAAGGTTTTTGATGCTAAGCGTGATTTCGGCGCCAAAGGAGATGGAAAAACCGATGACACTGCCGCCTTGCAAAAAACGATTGATGAAGCGCGCAAAATTGGCAAAGGTGCCCTTGCTTATCTGCCGAGCGGAAGTTATGTCATCAGCAAGACCTTGCACCTAACCGGGCGCGATTATTTCGTTGGCGGCAGCGGTTTCCATACGCGCCTTATCTGGAAAGGCAATGAGGGTGGCACCATGCTGGAGGTGCGCAATCCACAGCAAGTGACGTTGGAGCACATCGCTATTGGCAATCACGATTCCGGCCTGATGAACAACGGCATAGATATTCATCAAACCGGCTCACCTCAACCATCACGCATGACTTATGACGGCGTGTTCGTTTACGGAATGTATCAGCTCCAACCATTCCGTCAGGGACTGCATTTTACTAATCTGGACGGAGACGATGTGGTAGTTATGCCGCATGTGCAGGGCAATCTTCGCTTCACCGATTGCGCGGCAGCAACAATCTTAGCCAACTGCACATACGAAGGTTCGATTTTAGTGGAAGGCAAAAACAAAAGTCGTGGTGGGTTATTAGGTTTTCAAACGCGGCTTGCCACTTTAGTCACACACGGCCTCTATCTGAAAGACAGCCAGAGCATTGTGATGAGTGATTTTTATGTGGAGCAGGCGAATAACGGCTTTGTCTTTGAAGGAGCGCCAGGCGATTCGCCGGGGCGCGCAACCATTCAGGGTGCCAAGGTGCATTTCACCGTTGATAAGGCTGATCCCACGATGGGCACTGCGCTTTCCATCGCGAATTATGCCGGGCAAATTTTCTTTGGTCACAACCAGTTTTATAATGAGCCAAAACAGTTGCGCATTCGCCAGCGGGGCGAAAATGCGGTGGACTTGTTTTTGTTAGCCAACAGCTTTTACGATGTGCAGCCGGATGTGCAAAAGCAGGATAGTGCAAAGCTTTTCTACATCGCTAATTCCACTTTTGGCATGAAAAGCTCGACTTATGGCGCTGAAGATGTGAGTGCCGAGCAGGCTCTGCCTCATCTTACTCATGCTCTCGACGATTTGCGCCGCTTAGGTGAACTTGATCTGAGGATTAATCATCAGTAGCCCATATTTTCCACTTGAAAATATAGGCAAACGCCATCATGCCAGGCGCTGTAGCAGTTTTATACTTTGGACAAAGTTATACCGCTAAAAAGCCGCCATCTACAGGCAAAGTCGCGCCATGAATCATCGCCGCTTGCGAACTGAGAAGAAAGGCCACAACGCCCGATACATCGCGTGGCAAGGCGAATCGTTGCAAAGGAATGCGCGCCATCATGCCCGCACTTTTAGCGGGATCGCTCCAGGCCATTTCGGCCATTGGCGTGAGAGTGACAGTCGGGTTCACCGCATTAACGCGAATGTTATGCGGCCCCAGTTCCAGGGCCATAACACGCGTTAATTGGTCAAGCGCGCCCTTGGAAGCGCAATAGGCGGCGTGGTCGGTCAGGCCACGTTGCGCCGCAGTGCTTGATACGTTGACTATCGCACCCGGCGCATTGCGTGCAATTAAATCCCCTGCGATAACCTGGCTGATAATCATGACCGCTCGCACATTGACGGCTAAGGTTTGGTCAAAGGCTTCCGGGGTTGTTTCCAGAAACGATTGCGGAATGGAAATGCCGGCGTTATTCACCAGAAGATCAATCGGCCCGGCCTCCAAAGCCATTTGAGCCGCATTTTTAGCGGCATCCGCATCGGTTAAGTCAGCGCACAACGTTGTGCAATTGATTTCAGCACGCAGCGATTCCAAATCGCTGTCTGTGCGGCTGAGCGCCACTACATCAGCGCCCAATTGTGCCATCAAAAGCGCAATGTCACGTCCAATGCCCTTGCCGGCGCCTGTAATTAAAACGCGTTGACCTTGAAAATTCATATCTTCCATTTAATCACAGCGCGTGATCTTCGCCATTGACATCTAAGTGCCCAAAGCAGCGCTCGCCGTTGAGAAACTCAATGCGGCCATTGAGGTAGCGCACTTTGATCTGGCCTTTGCCATCCAATTCTACGCAGGTGCCTTCGTTCAAGCGAATGTTATTGTTGTGCGCGTTAAGGCCCACTTCAAATTGACCGGCCATATCAAGGCCGGTTTTGCCTTTTCCATTCAAGCCGATACCGGTTTCAAAGTGGCCTTCATTATCGTGTATCTGCATTCCATATTGCATGGCGCGCGGGCCTTTAACCGCTTGAACATTCACGCCGATTACGTTGGTCGCTTCCGGCCCCTCGTAATCGTTGCTCATCTCGACATTCACGCCTAAAGCGACAGCCCGCGCATGGCTGAAAACTTCCGAATGCAGACCACTCGACCAGCCCGGCCCATGCTTATGCAAGCGCGAGCAAACTACGCACGCATCGCCGACTTCATGATGCGTTTTGAGACTGCTATAGAGTGTCCAGGGATACGAGTTCTTGCCCTTTTCTTCGTGAATGAGCGAAAGCACTTCGTGTGTCATGGCGCGCCCGTTGTTATCGTCACCACGCTCGAAAAGCAGCATAGTGTCCAGTGGCTGCACCGGCGGGTTGCCCTGGCGCATATGCTTTTTCACAACATCAGCATTCGGTTCGGCATTGGCCTTTGCTGCTGTTTTACCGATGCCTAATCCGGCCAGAAGGGAAAGCAAGCCCTGACCTAAAAAGCGCCGTCGAGCTACTTTGGTCTGCCTGGGGAGTTGAGGGTTGGGAGCCGCAGCCATTTCAACTTTCCTTTACTACTCGCAATTTAATATGACTATTAATGTGCCCGGCAAAAAGTCTCAGAGGTTATATAGAAAGTTAGAAACCGTGTCATTTCGACCGCGGGTGCCCTCTGGGCAGGATGGAGAAATCTTATCGCTGCTCCATAAAAGATGTCTCGACTTCGCTCGACATGACAAAATATACGACTTTCTATACAACCTCTCAGACTGAGCTTTCCGGCGATGCCAAGTCTTGCGAAAAGAAACCATCGGTAAGACGCAGGCGAATGCGTAACTCTTGCATCACACTAAGCCAATCCACGCTTTTTAAGTCGCCGTCACGCAAAATTTGGTGCAAGCGCTGACGCGCTGCTACTTCCTCATCCGTAGCAGTGCCGGTTGCCTTTTTGGTGTCTGTGGGTTCAGGGGAAAGAGTTTCTATGCGCAAGCGTAGTTCACCGGCTAAGGCTTCAACAGAGCGTAGCGCTTCAATATCGGTGGGCTGCGTGCCAAAATCCGAACCGGGTTGGGTTAGAAATTCGATAACAGCGGCGGTCATGTCAGCGGGCTGATTCATAAGAGGTTTCTTTCTGCGATTTTAATTACCCAGAGTCACTGTGCCCCAGTTGGCCGGTTGCGGCACGGCATCGGCTTTGGGCACGGCCCAGTAAACCTCGCGGTCTTGTGTCATGCCTTTGGCTGTGAGGTTTAAATTCAAGCCGATTTTACCGCCCGCCACAGGATTAAAGCCTTTGAGCTGCGCTGCGGGAATTAAGCATTCCAAAACATAGCCATCGGCGCGCTTTACGGCGGCACCGGGCACACCGGCTATGTCGTATTGTGTTGCGGCAATCTCGTCGTTGCGCTTCCATTGCCCGACATAAACGCGGCCTTTGTTTGCCTGTTGTAACAGCGGCGCTAACCAGAACTGATGGTCGCCCGTTTCATAAGCGCGCGGCGTTTTCTTGTCGCGTGTGTCCACAAACAGTTCCAGCACATCACCAACCCAAAAGCTCTGCGGATCGGGCACGGTGGCTTTGGAATCGTGGACATCAAGCGCAACATGCAAGCCCTGCGTTGACCAGGCCAGATAAAGCGCAGCATTGGGCTTACCGTAAGTCGAACCCAACACCCAGTCCGGCAAGCGGTTTTTTACCGGCCAATCTTTTAGGTCTCCATCCATCACTAAGTTTGGCGCTGTATAAATGGTGAGGCGGCCTGGAATCAAGGGGTGCTCTGCGGTGCGGCCATCCGTGGTTGCAAATTCAACCTTCGCGCTCTCGTTTTGCTGCCATGTCGGCGTCCAGCGCACTTTGGCCGGCACATCGCGCACTTCCATCGGTTTTAAGGTTTCGACAGCGATTTCCGGCGTGGCCGTATTCCAACTTTGCGGCAGTTGAAAACGCAACTTGCCACTTAAAGGTTGGGCTGAACGGTTGCTGAGGCGAATAGTAACATCGCCCTCACCCGGCTCGCCTTTCAAGCCGCGCACCGTCATCACAATCGGACGTTGAATCTGCACGCGCAAAGGAATCGTGTGCAAAGCAGCGGCTTGCGCTTCGCCTTCATAGATAGAAAGGCGCACTTTCTTTTCGCCCAGTTGTTCTTCGGTGCCGACGCGGAAGGTAAGAGGGACAATCGCGGTTTGCCCCGGCGCGGCGGTGAAACTGGTTTCGGCTTCGGTTGCTGTCCAACCAGCAGGCAACTGCAAGCGCACTTTGCCACGCAAAGCAGCAGTCCGCGTGTTTTTGACTTGCAGTTTGGCGGTTACGGAATCGCCTGCTGTCAGCGATAAAAGATGAGGAGTCTCAAGACTATAAGCCGCCTGCTGAAACCAACGGCTGTTTTCCGCAACTCCAACCGCAAAAACCGGCTCGATGCCTAACTCGACAGTATTGGGCAGAGGGTTGGCGAACCAGTCGTAAACCTGCGCGCCTTCAAAGCTGACGCGCGGGCCTTTCTTGCCGTCTAAAGTCCACAAACTCGCGACCAGTTTGCCTTCATTGCGAAATAAGTAACCCCAGGTATTTTCACCGGCATTGATAGTGCCGAGATATTGCGGTTTCGGCAAAATTTGCGTTAATCCGGCAAAAGCGGCGTAAGATAATTTCGGCAACTTATCGTGGGTGAACAAGCCGCATCCATCGAAGAATTGATTGGCTTTGGGCGCATCGAGATCAAAAAACCAGAAGCCCTTTTCCGTCCCCGCTGCTTGCAGCATCATATAAGCGCGCTGCAAATAGGCGGCTTGCTCAACATGGGAAACAACCGGCCCGGCTTTGGTATCCCAACCGAACTCTGTTAGCCAATGCTGGCGCGGCTTACCATCACTAATGGCGGCCTGTTTGGCAGCCCGTAACTGGTCAAAGAAACTCATCACAGATTCATCACCGGCAAAGCCCATGTTATGGTTGCCGACATTTAATTCCGGCGCGTCGGTTCCCGTATAGTGGTGGCTATTGACGACATCAATCGAAGCGAAATCGCCGCTTTGCACCAGGCGGCGCACCCGTTCGGGCCAGATGCCGGCGCGACCATTTTCCACGGCCACTAATTGGCCGTTGCCCAGCATTTGCGCGATGTCGCCGAACTTGCGGTGATAGCTGCCGTAGTTCTTCCAGCCGATAGCGTCTTCGGCTTTAGCATTGGCAGCGTTTAAATCGTATTCGTTATCCAACTCGAAGTAACGCAGTGCAGGAAACGCCATTTGTAACATGGCGATTTCGCGCACCCAGTTTAAATCCGGGCCGGTTTGCGCTTTGCCATCGGTATTACTGGCTGGCGGCCTAATGGCTGTAGCGAGATTCGCTAAAACAAGGCCGCCGTTATCCTGATATTTCTGAACGATTTTGGGATAATACGGCCAGCCTCCATAGCTTTTGTCGGCGCCTTTGGCACGCACCATCCATTCATAGTTGAAACCATAATCACGAAACCAGGTGATGCCGGCTTTGCGAAACGTTGAAACCATGACATTGCCGCCCGAATGCACATTGAGGCCATAAGGCGAGGCTTCTTTTTCGGCTTCGGTTAAAGGGCGGGCAACGGGAATAACGGCAAAGGACTGCGAAGAATCAACCTTTTTTCCATTGGCCCAGGTAATGTTGGAATCAAGGCGATAAACGCCGAATTTAGTCGCATCCGGCAACAGCGCCAGAGTGAAATTATCTTCTACGGCTAATGCTTGTTTTTCTTCTTTGAGAAGTTGGCCTTGTGGATCAAAAAGCTTCCATTGAATCGTGCCATTGGCAACAGCAGGTTGCCAGTTCTGGGCGCTGAGACTGAACTGTGGTTTCACGCCCGAAAAAACATTATGCTCCTGCGTGCCTGAAAGGCTTACTTTTAACAGGGGCGTAACAGGTGCTTTTAACGGCAAGTTCTGGCCAGCAGTTGGATTGGCAGGAGTAGCTGCTACAACAGCAGCAGGCTTCCATGTTTTTAATACGCCGGTTTCAGTATCCACATCGGCGATGTCGGTTTCGACTTCGAGTTGGTCGAGGTTTAAACGAATACTGGCTTTTTGATTTTGAGCTTCCCAGTTGTGAACCAAGATTCCATCAATGGTAATCGGCTGCACCCAGTCGGCGGGCACCGTGAAGGTCATCTTTTGCCAGGTGCCATTGGTCTGCGGGGTCACATTCCAATCCAGTTTTTTGCCATTGGCTTCGCTTCGTCCCCAGCCATCTTTGAAGCCTAAAACCCAGCCATGCCGCGTATCGGTGCGCGTCCAGACTGATAGCTTTTTGGTTATGCCGGGAATAATGAGAGGTTGCACCGGCCCGGCTTTGAAAAACTGAAAGCCTGTGCCGGCGAAACTGGCTTCCAACTCCAAAGAGTTTTTTGACTTAGCAGCAATCTCAGTCGGCACCTGAGCCGACAAAGTGGCACGGCCTCCAGCGCTGCTATCATCGGCGCCGCGCCAGGCCAAAGTTTCAAACGGCTCGGCGGTTTTTTGCACCAACACTTGTGCGTTGACCGCTATGGAGCCGACTAACAGCGTTGAAGCTGACACAAAACAACGTAAAAAAGGCAAAGGAAAAATCGAAGAAGTCATAACAGCAAAGCTTATTTTGAATTACTCATCGCGCAGGGAAAGTTTGATGTTGAGCAAGACGCCTTCCCCTTGATGGCGCCGCTCAAACTGCAATACATCGTAGTAAGGACAACGACCACGCGTGTGTTTGGGTGGCCAAACCCGGCAAACATAAGGGCGCGCCAGATGCGCTCCGCATAGTCGCGTGCTTTTATCCAGCAAGATACAGGTGTGACCGTCGAGTAAGTTATCGGGCTTGCGACGCAGACAGCGTTCATCGCCAATCATCGTGGTGTAACGCCGCTTGAAATCTTCAACGCTTAAGTTGAAATAAACCGCAAGATTCTCGCAGTCTTCCTCGCTAACTTCAACTCTTTCATAAAGCGTGCAGCAAGGCGCGTGGCAATCGAAGCAGTTATATTTGGTGCCCGGCACATCCCACTCGGCGGGGCTTGGTTTACGGTTGGCTATGACTTACTCCTCTTACTCAATTACTTGCTCGAAGATGGCGAAGTCGCCGGGGTTCCAGGATTGAGCAATGACATACAATTTGCCGTTTACTTTTCGCAAAACCGCATTGTGAATATGTTGAAAAGTGGCCAGTCCCAACTCTTCTTTGGGCATCAGCGTTGAAACAACCTGGTCGTTTTCCAGCAAATAAATCGGCGCGCCCTTGGTGCGATCCGGCCCATCCAGAGCAGGCACGACAGCGTAGTTCTCAAGGTAGTCAACGTCACAGGACAGAGTGCCCGCCGGTAACTTCATCGTGCCCAGATACTGCCCGTAACGCGTGAAGCGATCAATCTCGGCATTGGCGCGGTCAGCGACATCTATGCGCTTTTGGCCGATGGGCACGGTCAGGCTATGGCCTGTTCCAAACTGGCCGGGATTGCCGCCGCGTCCGCCAAAAGCCAGATCATGCCAGAGGAAAGTCATAGGGTTCAGGCTTAACTGCGCGGTTAAAACGTAATCCAGATCAGAGTAGCCGGTGCTGATGTAATAGCGCCCATCCACATAATCCACGCCGGTTGGTGCGAACTTGCCTTTGCGCGCGAAATAATCGTTGCAAGTAGCGTGTCCCAGGTCTTGTCCGGGGGCGGGGCTACCCAGAGTATGAACAAGGTTTCCCGCTAAATCCGTGGTGAAAATCTGCCCGGCATCATTGGCAGGAAAGGCCAAATAAGCGTTGCCGTCCGGCGCTTGCCACAGGCTGGTGTTGTGCATATTATGATTCTTCATCGCATCAGCGGTGGGCAACAAGCGGATAGATTGCATATCGGAGCTAACTTGCAGAATGCCCGCGCCGCGCAGGAAGAAGTAGGTTTCGCCCTTGCCGGGCCGGTGATCAACTGCCGCACCGCCATGCGCGCCGCGCAGAGCCTTTTTTGCTTCTTCGGGCAGGCGTTCAGAGGTGAGAAATACCTTGAACTTCATCTTGCCCTGTCCGGTGGTAGGCTGAGCTTTTACTGCGGGGACTACTGTCAAAATTGCGGCCAGCACGACACCGATTGCTGTTAGTCTCGGCATGATTCAAATCTCCTATTATTGAGGGTCAATTAACGGCGGGCTATGTGTATTCATTATAGCCGCTGTATAGCTATTGAAAGAAGCGTAATCTAAACCTTCTTCGGCTGTTATTAACATCAGTGGCGGCGCTTTCCCAGTGGAATCTTGCCGCTTTTTAGCACCTGGTCGAATACCTTTTGTGGCGTGTGGGTGATAGTAGCACCGTTAGTCGCCTTATCGTTCTCCCAAAAAGCGACACCCGAACACTCGAAACATATCTCCAGATCGATGGTTCGCCACCCTTTGACGGCGCGAATGCCGTGGCGAGGATTGAAACAGGCAGATGCCGAGCCATCACTCTCTGCAATCCCCTGATAAAGCGCATTGACTAACTCTGCTTTTACTTTTGGGTCTGTAATCGGCATCTTGCCCAAAACTTTGTTACGGTGAAAAGTTTCCTCACCCGGCGCTATCTTACCGATAACTTCAGTTTTTGGTTCAAGAGAATAAAGCGTGAACTGTTGACTGGTTTTGAGAAACATTCTGTGGCTTATAAGTATTGGAGAGAATTGAAGTGCCAGTAGGAGAAGAACACCGCCAGCCAGGGCAAAAAGAGATTTCCGCTTCATATGCTTTATCTTACGGATTTTGGTAAAAGTGCGCGAACAAACATACGGGACTTCGCACGATTATTTATGTGACAAGATAAGCCTGCCACGTTTTACACCCGTTAACATCAAAGTGACAATCAACACTCTATCAAATCAGGAATCTGTTCATGCACAAACTTTTGCCGGCTTTTATCGGTGTTTCCCTTGCGATGCTAATGTTTTTCTGCGCCAGTGTGCCCCCTGCTGCAAGCCAGGCCGTAGGCGTAACTTTTTATAAAATCCAGAGCCGTTGGTATCCCAATGAGTTTCTCCATGAAGAGAATGGCGTGCTGCGTTATGGCACGGGAAATGGCGCGGCTTATTTGTGGGGTCTGGAGAATGTCACCGATGCTGTCAGGATTCGCAACAAGGCCACCGGCCACTGGATGATAGTTAAAGATGGGGCTTCTACCGTAACTTGTGACAATGTTGAAGCCGCAAATCAAGCAAGTCACTGGGTGCTCGATATTGTGGCCGGGTCGTGGCAGAGTTTGCAAAGCAAGGCGAACGGCAAGTTTCTCAATATTGAAAAGCGCGCCGGGGTTGTGGAGTGTGATGTGGCCGGCAAGCCAACTGATAAAACACTATGGTCGGCGCAGTGGAATTTGATTCATGCAGAAGGGCCGCCGCCTCCACCTGTTTATCGTCGCAATATAGTGTCCGTTGTGTCGCCGGCTTATGGCTCGGATGTTGAAGGTGACACGACCATCAAGATTAAAGCCCCCGGCCTTAAAAGCGCAAGTGTGAAATGTTGGAAAGAAGACGGAGACTCGCTTGTGGCAACGGTTGATTTGAATGAGCAGGGCGAAGGCACGTTTGTTTTTCCGGCTGACCAGTATCCGCATGGGCCGCTGACTGTTCGCATTAGCGGAACAAATGGCGCTACTCAAAACGAGATAAAAGACAATTGTTATCTTCAACTGTGGAACAAAAGTGGCGTTATAGTGAAGAAGGGATTGTCCGCCGCTCCGCCCGGCGCGGCGGGATTGAAGCTGATTTATGCCGATGAGTTCACCGGGCCGCTTTCGATCTCCAAAACGGGCGCCGGTGCTACTTATGCCTCGCACAAACCGGGTGGCGGGGACTTTAGCGGCATTCCTTTTGGCGATCACGAATCGCCGGAAACGCCGTTTATGCAAAGAGAAAATTATCTGCGAATTCGCGCCGATGAAAAGAAGAACACCACTGGCTTGATTTCATCGCTGCGTTTCGATGGCACCGGCTTTACAGCAACAGCCCCGTGTTACTTTGAGTGCCGCTTTTTGGCCCAATCGGCACCGGGCACCTGGCCGGCGTTCTGGGTGATGACCAAAGGTGTTCACAAAGGCTTGAAAGAGCCTGCCGATGAACTGGATGTCATCGAAGCCTATGGCGGCGAAGGCCCCGGCAATCCCAATCAACGCGGTTACTGGATTGCCTCGCACTACTGGAATCAAGGCCCCAATGGCGATAAAGACAAATCGCAGCCGGGCGTTTATGAGCAAATCCCCATGACCGAACTCAAAGGGGCTTCCGGCGCCAGTTGGTTTGAGACGTTTCATACTTACGGCGTTAGAATCACACCCGAAGATACCATTTACTACTGCGACGATATTGAAGTTAAGCGGCACAAAACCGCTAAGCTGTCGCGACAGGAGCCATTCTTTTTCTTCGTCAACTTAGCCATCGGCGGCACCAGTGGCTGGGCCAAAGATTTGTCGCGCTATGGCGGCATCGCCGACATGTATGTTGATTATGTGCGGGTTTATGGAACTGAGTAGTTGACTTTCATTTTTCAAACGCGCGAGCGAGAATCTCACGGCGATCCAGCACCATGCCTTGCAGGTTTTTCAATTCTGCGATCATGCGCGTTTCGCCGCGCTTTAATGTAAGCAAAAGGTAACTGTGTTCGCTGGCAAGAAAGGCGGATTTGGAATCAGGATAACGGTCGCCATCGCCTTTGAGTGATGTGTTGAAATAGGGAAAGCCGTTGACCTCGGCGCGTTCGGCAAAGTAGCCAAAGCCCGTCACAACGGCGCTGCCCTTTTCAAACCACTGGCCCCACGCGCCGCCAACCTGTGAACGCATGGTAGCGTTGCGCTCATTCTGCAACGTCACTACAAAACTTGCCTGTGTTTTGGTCATTAAATCGCGATACCAGGTGAACTGCTCCGAATCAGCGCCAAAAGCATGGCAGGTTTGCCAGGTTGTGCCCAAATCCGAAATGTGATTTAAATCAAGTGCGATGAGACTCAGATTGAAATCAGGCACATCGAAATGCCATTTCCACCCCTCATCAGGCAGCGCAAAGAATTTACGATAAGCTGTTGCCTCTATGTCATACACCGGCTCGGCGGGAGGTTTAGGGCCGCGTGGGCGAATCTCTCTGTCATGGTTGCCAAGCACCGGCATGAATGGCGTGGAGGCAAACAGTTCCGGTGCTGAGTCAATCAGTGTGGAAAAGGCTTTGGTGGAATTCATCTCGCCCACGGCCCCGAATTGATACAGGTTCGGCACATTATCGCCGGCAGTCAACAGCAAATGCACGTTATCTTGCTTTAGACCTGTTAAGTCGGGCCTGGCGTAGCCCCAATCGCCGACTATAGCGATACGCAACTCTTGGGTGGGATAGCCTTTGAAGGTAGCGATTTTCGAGATTTGCGGGTTGTTTTGCGGGCCGCTTTCTACGCGGTAATGATAAATCCCATCTTTCTCCGCCAAATCAATTTCAACGTGATGCAGCGTGACGTTTTCGTCTTTGGTTACAGTGCGTCCTAACTGCGGCGTTGTGCCATAACTCACTATCGAGTTGCCGGGACGCGCCGTTTCCCAGTTGACCACAAGACGACTTGGATCATGCGATTTATGCGTGAGCCAGATGCGCTCTACCTGCGCACCGGCGGGATTGAGCGCTATGGCGAGAAGCAGAAATGTTAGCAGCCAAATTTTAGATCGCATAATTTACTGTTTTGATAATTGCTATCGTTTTGTCTGATGTGAGGCAACAGTCACATCACAGGTTGCTGATAACTCGGTTGGTTGGCATAACGTCTCATGCCGAGTTCCAAAGTGATGCTATGACCGGGTGGCAGGGTTATATGTAAGTGTTTATTGTTAATCGCAAGCGGCGCCGTATTTTCATTGACATTGGTGGCTTGCGTGAACTGATGCTCGCCAAAGGCACCGGCTTGCACAATTAAACGGCGTTCATGCAGTGGGCTGATATTGGACAGTGTCACCGTTGTGTTTTCGGCATCTAAGGCACTGACCAGAGCGCTCACATCCGATGGCAGACCGGGGCGGCGTGAAGCTGCATCGAAGTAACGCAAGCGCACATGCAAGAGGCCGCCATGATAGATAATCTGTGGCCCGCCGCAAGTTAGTTGCACTAAGGCTTCGGTATGAACGGGATTGAGTTCCTGCCAGTGATGCACATCCCACGATTCAGGGTCGGTGTTGTCATTGGCGATGCGCTCTAAACGCGTCGCTACTTCCTGCCATTGAGCGTTTAAGATTTGCTGCGGATAATCCGGCTTGGTGCCGTTGATAAAGCAAAACCAGGGTGCGATATGAATGTCATCGCCTTTGCCCCGGCCCAGTTGGACATCATGCCATGTGGTATGGCGTTCAGGGAAAATATCCAGACGTTTCAAATCGCGCGGGTCTTGCGACATGTTCCAGATTTGCAACGGGTATTCCGGCGCAAGGGGGCGATAAGCCGTCCAACCGGCATCGGTATAACGGTGCGGCACCATCAGTTGCCCGTTTTCTTCACGTCCTAATTCCAACATGCGGTCAAGCTGGCCGCGCGGAATATCTAAGTAACTCATGTCGCCGGTGAGCAAAACCGCGTTCATGGCGGCGATGGTGAGTGGCTGAATGATGCTCATGAAGCCATGCGGCCAGCGCCATCCATAGTAGCCCCCCCACCACTTGCCATCCATCAATTCGCCGATGATGCCATTCGGGCCAATGTTATCCGGGCACAGGCCATCATTTTGTTTGATATGCTCGTTCCACGCTTCCAAATAATCCAGCACCCACTGGCGATACTTTTCCTCGCCGGTATAAAGATAAGCGTGTGTTATGAGGCTGGTGCTGGTCAGGTTCAGCGGCACATCGCCACGCATCTGGCGTTGGTTTAATAGGCGCAAAATTTCGCCATAGACCTTGTCATCGTTCCAATCGGCGATAGGCGTGTTAACACCCGGAATATCTTCAAAGGGTGCCGGATACGCCGCCAAAATGGCGCGGTGTGTGGCCCAATCGTCCCAGGAGTTTTCAAAACGCGGCCCTTTACTGCCATTAATCGGCGAACGCATCATGCGGCGTTCTTTATCCCAGTTTAGGGACTCTTCATCTTCACCCATATACATACGCGCAAAACGCAGCGACCTTGCGCGGTCAATGTGAACATTGGGGTCGGCCAGGCCAAAATAGTAAAAGTAAATTGAGCTTTCACCATGATGCATCCAGTCGTAATACGCATCAAACTCACGCCACACCTGGCCGTAAGCGGTGAACTGGCGCGTCACGGCATCCCACGAAAAGCGGCTGCGTTTGTGCAAGTCTTCGGAGCCGCCCAGCGCATAAAACAGTGGCCAGTTATGATAGCTTTCGTAGCCGTCATCCGAGCCATCCATACCCGGCCACGTTTGTCGCCAGATAAAGGTGCCGTCGGTGCGCGTGTAGCGCTCTTGAAACAGCGGCGCGGCTTCGTTCATTTGATCAATCAAAGAACGCTGCGCCAGCGCCCAATGAGAAGGGGTCGCCTGAACAGTTTTGAGGGCTTGATTTTTCATTTTTCAATTAGGGAATGCGAGGCCGTAAAAGTTGCGAGGCGTGCGCGAAGTTATTCGATAAAGCAAACTGGGGAAGCATGACCCCCTTCTTTCAAGACCTCGGCGAATATAGTGATTTATCCACCGCCGCAGAGCGAAGCCAGCCGCTTTTTCCCTTAGCCTTGCCCGGCCCGCAAACGCAAGAGCGCGTGCGCGAAGTTTTGAACTTCGCGCCAGGTGATGAGCAGCCGCAAGACGTGCAGGTTTTGCGACGTTGGGAAAAAGACGGTGTTAGTGGCGAAGAAATAACGTGGTCGGTGGGCTACGGGCCGCGCACCTATGCCTGGCTGTTAAAACCCGTTGGTGCAAGCGGCAAACTGCCCGGCGTTTTAGCCTTGCACGATCATGGCGGCTTTAAATTTTACGGCAAGGAAAAAATCGCTGATGGGCCGGATGACACACCGCAAGTTCTTCATAAATTCCGTGCAGCCTACGGCAACCGCGCTTTTGCCAACGAACTGGCGCGGCGTGGTTGCGCCGTTTTGGTGCCGGATGTGTTTTTGTGGGGCAGCCGTAAATTCGCTTTTGAGACTATTCCCAAAGACAAGCGCTACGTAGCGAAAAAGCTGTTGCAGGATGAACCATATGACCTTATCGAAGAATACAACCATGCCGCTTCATTGCACGAAGAAGTCGTTGAAAAATATTGCCGAGTTTTGGGCACTTGTTTAGCCGCAGTCGTTAGTTACGAAGACCGCGTTGCCGCCAACTATTTAGCGAGCCTCGATGATGTAGGCTCCATCGGCTGTGTGGGTTTATCTGGTGGCGGCGCGCGTTCAGGGTTGTTGCAGGCAACGTGCGATAAGATTCAAGCGGCGGTTATCGTGGGCATGATGAGCACTTATCCCGGCTTGCTCGATCATAACATCGTAACGCATACCTGGATGCTGTTCCCAGAAAGCTGGGCGCGCTATGGCGACTATCCTGATTTGGTAGCCTGCCGTGCGCCCTCGCCGCTTCTGGTGCAATATGACGAAGATGATCCGCTTTTTACTCTTGACGGTATGCGGGGCGCCGATGCGCGCTTTCAAACTCTGTATAAGTCCACAAACCAACCCGAAAATTACACCGGCCAGTTTTATCCCGGCACGCATAAGTTCGACGTGCCGATGCAAGAAGCCGCTTTCGATTGGCTGCTCAAGGCGCTAAGATAACCTCAATACCCAGACACCGGCTGTGATCTCTAATAGAGAACACCACGAAAAAGGCTTTTATATGATTCGCTTTCTGATTTTTGTAGTAGTGCTGTTTTGCGCTTCATTAGCGTGCGCGCAGGAGCCAGGTTTGCTTCTGCATTGGAAGTTTGATGAAGGCCAGGGTGCGCTGGCACAAGACGCTTCGGGGCAAAATTCCACCGGCGCCATGAAAGCCACCAGAGGTGAATCCCCCTCTGGTGGCGCGGCATTGCTGGATGGCACACCGGCTACGGTTATCACCGCTAAGTTACCACCGGAAAAGCGGCTCGGCAAAGACTCGTGGACGGTGATGGGCTGGATAAAACCACAACAGTTCACATTTAACAGCGCACAAAACCAGCGGCGCCTTTTCGCCTATGGAAGTTACCCGCAAGCCTTTTGGGGAGTGGATATTTTTAGCACCGGCTCTGTTTCGCTTTATCAGACCTACAAGGCCGGCGATAAAAGCATCTCATCCGGCGTTGGGTCATCGCCATCGCTAACATTAAACCAATGGGCGCATGTCGCGGTAATTTGTGACCGCACAGCCGGGCTATGCAGCGTTTACATCAATGGCCGCCTGCGTGGCGAGCAAAAACTGGCGCCCGAATTCGATGCTGATTTCAGCGGCTACGGCGAGTTTACGGTTGGCAACGGCTGGCAAAACTACTGGGGCGCTGCCGATGAAGTGCGACTTTATAATCGCGCTTTGTCGCGCAATGAAGTCAAGGCAATTTTTGAAACGATGAAAACAACTTTCGGTGTAAAGCCCACACCCGCTGAAGAAGCCGCCGATGCTCTGGAAGCGATGCAAGAAGGCTTTACTGCGGCAAACGCGGCGTGGGCAAAAAAAGATTTCGCCCTGGTGCGCCAAAGCCTGACGCCGTTCTTAAATAATCCTAAAGCGCCGCCGCACTATCGTAGCTATGCGCACTTGCGAATCGCGCAAAGCTATGTTGCAGAAAACAAAAACGCTCAGGCTAAAAACGAATATCAAAAAATCGCGGCGGTCACTAACTACCCACAAGTGCATCGCAATGAAGCTAAGGAATTAGCCAACGAACTCGACCGCATAGCCAAAGGCTTGCCGGCACGTGATCCTGAAGCCACACAGATAAAAGAACAGCGCGTCCCAGGACTTGTCCCCGTCGGAATGATTTTTGTAGCGCCCAATGGCAAAGACAGCAACAATGGCAGTGCCAAACAACCTGTTGCGACTTTACAGAAAGCACGCGATTTAGCACGTGGTGGAAACAATATAGATATTGTTCTCGCACCCGGCGAATACCGCGTGAGCGACACGTTAACTTTAGATGAGAAAGACAGCGGCGCGCCCGGCCGTCGTATTATTTATCGCGCGCAAACGCCAGGCACGGCCATTCTCTATGGCGGCACACGCCTATCGGGCTTTGCTCCCGTGACGGACACGGCAATTTTAAATCGTCTGCCGCAAGAAGCGCGTGGCAAAGTTGTGCAGCTCGATTTGAAAGCGCGTGGCATCACCGATTACGGCGCTTTAGCGGTGCGCGGCTTCGGACAGCCGCCTTCGCCGCCAACGCTGGAACTTTATGTCAATGGGCAACCCCAGACCGTTGCGCGGTGGCCCAATCAAGGTTTTGTCAAAGCGCCCCGCTTAATCGAGCCGGGGGCGAAAAAAGACGGCAAACCTTCAGTGTTGGGTTATGATGATGAGCGTCATGCGCGCTGGGTAAATGCCAAAGATGCCTGGCTGTTCGGCTACTTTCATTTCTTATGGGCCGATGCAACGGCCAAGATTGCACAGATTGACCCGCAAAACAAAACCATTACTACAGCAGAGGCTTACGAATATGGCGGGCGCGGCATGGATACGGGGCAGGGCATTATCTACTATGCCTTCAATTTGCTGGAAGAGATTGACCGGCCCGGCGAATGGTATCTCGACCGCGAAAGCGGCATTCTTTATCTGTATCCGCCGGGCGATTTAGCCAAAGCGACGGTTGAACTTTCGATGCTGAGTAAGCCGATGATTTCAGCCACCAATCTGGCTAACGTGCGCTTTGAAGGCATTGTTTTCGACCTATCGCGCGGTGATGGCATTGTGCTTCGCGATTCCAAAGATTGCGCTTTTGCCGGATGCACTGTTAAGCGTATGGCGGGCAACGGCATCAGCATTTTAGGTGGTTTTCGCAATACGCTGCTAAGTTGTGACATTCACACCATCGGGCGGCGCGCTACGGAAGTGATTGGTGGCGACCGCGAAACCCTCACTCCGGGCGGCCATGTTGTGGCGAACTGCCGCATTCACAACTTCGGGCGCATTGACCGCACTTATACGCCGGGCATTCAACTTGAAGGCGTCGGCCACCGCGTGGCGCATAACCTGTTTTACAACTCGCCGAGCAGCGTGATGCGCATTGAAGGCAACGATCACCTGATTGAATACAATCAGGTGCATGACGCCGTTTTAGAATCGGACGATCAGGGCGCGATGGAACTGTTTGCCAACCCCAGTTATAGAGGTGTAATTTTTCGGCACAATTCATTTACGCGCATCGGCATTCCTCCCGGCGCGCAGATGGCGCATGGCCAGGCGGGCATTCGCTTCGATGATGCTATCAGCGGCATGTTGGTTTATGGCAACGTGTTTCATGATGCCTCCAATGGTATCTTTGGCGGCGTGCAGATGAATTCGGGCCGCGACAATATCATGGATAACAACCTGTTCATCGAATGCGAGCAGGGCATCAGTGGCGGCTATTATCCGAATAACAACGTGTGGAAACAGATTCGCGAAGGCCAAAAGCCGGCGGCGATTATTACCAGCGATTTGTATCTGCAACGCTATCCGCAAATTGCCACCATGATGAGCGAACCGGCGGTTAATAATGTGTGGCGCAATGTGTTTTACAAGTGTGGGCGCGATGTCAGCGGCAACCGCTCTACGCTGGATATGCTCGCTAACGGCATCTTCCAAAATGACCCCGGCTTTGTGGATGCTGCTAAAAGTGACTTCCGCTTAAAACCCAACGCACCACTTTTCAACACCGTTGGTTTTCGCCCCATTCCTGTTGGTGAAATTGGTCTGTATCAAGATCAGTGGCGCACAGACTTGCGTTAAGTAGCTGAAGGAAGGAATTTATGCCGACCATTGAAGTGCGAACCAAAGTAACGGGCGCCAACGCGCCCATAGAGCCGGTATTTCTGGAATTAGTCAGTGAACTTATTACGTTGCGCGAGTTGATTCGCCGCACCGTAGCACAACAAATTCAGGAGCTGACAATCACGCAGCGCTTAGATGCAGCAGCGACCCAAGCGGCTCTGGCGCGGCAGTATCTCTCTGAAGATGAGGTAGCTGCGCAGGCCGAAGCGGGGCGTGTGAAGATGCCAACCACAGAAGAAAGCCAGGGGCCGCGCGTGAACGTGGAAGCCGAGATTAAAAAGGCGTTGCGCGCTTTTACGGCACAACGATTCTATGTTTTCGTGGGAGGCCGTCAGGTAGAAAACCTCGATGAAGAACTTGACTTCGCGCAGCAAACGCAAGTTACATTTTTGCGCTTGATGCCTCTGCGCGGTGGTTGATTGCAGGAGGTTGAATTTGAGTTCCAAAGTTCAACATTTCATCACTACCTTATTACCGCTACTGGACGAGCTTTATGCGGATTTTCATCGGTATGTGGACAAAGACTGGAATTTAGCGGAGCGCTACTTTCCGCTAACGCAGTTGAATTCCACCGAAAAGGAAAAACGCGGCGCGGCTATTGTCTCGCGCCTGAAAGAGCGAATTTCCAATGAGGAATTAGCAAAAGCGGCTGCCGAAATTATCTGCGCCCCGGATGAAGTCAAAGAAACTTTGCGTGAAGTGGATGCTTCGCCGGACGGTTCAAAGGAGTGGCG
>DASWNL010000217.1:0-11829 GCA_036399215.1 Abditibacteriaceae bacterium | reverse complement strand
CGCTTCAGGCGCCGCCGCGCCGGCTTTTGGCCTGCCGCGTGCGCGTTCGTTGTTGCAGATTTTCACAGGGCGACAAAGTGGCGGCTCGATTTTACCGATGCCGTTGGATATTGCCGAGCAACTACGCCAACAATATCGTGCCGCTTTTGAGCGTTTGGAAGCCCAAGGCCGTCATGAAGAAGCGGCTTTCGTGTTAGCCGAACTGCTACACGCTTCCGAAGAAGCCGTCGCTTATCTCGAACGACAAAAGCGATTGCGTTTGGCCGCCGAGTTGGCTGAGGGGCGTAACTTGCCTGCTGATTTGGTAGTGCGGCAATGGCTTGTGGCGGGCGATGGAGAGCGCGCCCTGTGGATTGCACGCCGCAAGAACGCCTTTTACAGCGCCATCGCACGCCTTGAAAAAGGCAACGCCGCCGACCAGGCCAACGCTCAAAAGCTGCGCCTTTTGTGGGCCAATGAATTAGCGCGCAGCGGCGATTACGTGGCGGCGGTAAGCGCTGCGTGGCCGGTTGTCGAAGCACGTCATTTAATTGGCGAATGGATGAAGCGCGGCCTTTTAACGGGCGGCTTGGGCAAAGCGCGCATGTTGGCCTGGCGCTGTCAGATTGCAACGACGATGGAAGCTGAACTGCGCGAAATGGTTCTCGAACTGTTAAACGACTCGCTGCCCGAAGCACCGGCCATGCGCCTTGAATTCGCTCAGCGCTTGGCAGGGGATAACACGAAATCGGCCTTGCCGGTTGTGCGCACTCTGGCCCGCGCCACAACGCGCGCTCTATTGCGTGATGCGGGCAGCGATACCTTTAACGAAACGCGCAAAAAAGTTTGCCAGCAGTTGGTTGAAGTGGCAGGCGATGGCGCTTTGCGCGCCGATGTGCCGAGCCGCCTTTTTGTTTCATCAGGTCAGCCCCTTAAAGAGCGCGAGAAGCCGTTGGAAATCGTCATCGAAGCCGACGATAGCGGCGCTTTGCCGCTTTATGATGCGGCCTCTTTGCCGGATGGCCGCACAATTGTCGCTTTGGGCGAAGACGGGGCACGTTTGGTGGCGCGTGATGGTCGTGCCATCGCGCATTTTGATCAGCCATGCCATCGCTTAGTGCTTTCCGACTTGGGTGACCGTGCTTTAGCCCTTGCGCCGCGCGGCGAAGCAACGCGCCTTGCCAGACTCGATTTTGCCAGTCGCCGCGCTGTTTCATGGTGTGAAACACACCTTGATGTTTGCGCTTTTAATTACGATGGCTCACTATGGTTTGTGGCCGCGCAGGGAAGCCTTTTGGCCATTGATGCCACTGCCTCGAAATTCGGCGCGCTATGGCACACGCCCGAAGTTGGTCAGGTAGCTTGCATCGAACGGTCTTCGGCTTCTTGCTCGTTTTTGACAAGATTTTTGTCGCCTGAACCGCTTGGCTTTTTGGAACGAAAAACACGCGAAAAATGGGAGCGCTGGCAACTGGAAGTGCCCTCGCTAACCCTGCGCCAACGCAGCGTAATCGGTGACTGGGGTGGCGTAATGGAGGAGGTAGGCCCTGATATTTCAGCCAAAGCTGTCACATCCGATGGCATTCGTGCATCCTTAACTGGCGGCGGTTCGGAGCCTGTTATGCTGATGCCGCAGGGCGTCAAACTCAGTGAGCATCAAGGCGAAACAATCTATAGCTTGCAGGGCACAGCGCAGTGGTGGCTGGCTTTCACAGCCCATAGCGAAGATAAGGTTTTGACCGGCTATTTGCTCGACCGTGAAACTGCTAAAGAACGCTTGCGGTTGTCGCTGCAAGGCGCCCAATACGTGCAGGCGCGCTTTGGCGACCGGCATCTCACAATCTGCGATAACCGGGGCCGTCTTTTGATTCTTGATTTAGAACGCGGCACTCTGGAGAAAAACTTTCGGCTGTCATAAGAGACAACATGATTTTAACCCCACCTGCCCAGAGGGCGCCCGCCCTTGGTAAGGGGGCTAAAATCATACGAGACTGGCAAGGAAAACATTTGCCTTACTCTACCAACTCATACTTTAGCCCCTCCTGCCCAGAGGGCACCCGCAAGGGGGTTGGGGGTTAAAACACAACGATGTAAAATGGCCTTTATGCGCTTGCTAATTTTAGCTTTTATTTTGTTACCTTTGCTCACTGCAATCTCTTTGGGAGCCACACCCGAAGCCATTGCGGCGCTTGCTCCCCAGAAACTATCGCGTGAAGGATTAAGCGATGAGGCTTACGCCTTCAAGCAAGAGGTTTATCGGCGTCATGTTGAGCGCGGCACTAAGTCTGGAAGAACGCGCATCTTCGATTTGCCGCCAGGGCAGTTGGCGCCCATTGCCGGCACCGATATTCTGATGCGCAAAGACGCGGCGCAGGCGTTGGGAAAATTACTGGCCGCAGCGCGTGCCGATTTAGCCCATGATTTAAAAGCGCCCAAAGGTGATAAAGCCGTTGAGGAGCGCCGTGCCCGCGCCTTGCGTGTGAAAGAGTTGGGCGTGAATAACGCTTATCGCTCAGCTTCGCGCCAGTTTGGCATCTGGGATCGCAACTTTCTCAAATATTATAAAGCCACAGCCGATAAGCGTGCTCTTTGCGAAGGCGGGCCGCATGGTGACAAAGCCGCCGACCTTTTGCGCGAATACATCGGCATTCGCGTGGCGGCGCCGGGCTTTTCTAATCACCAGGGCGGTATCGCGGTAGATTTTGCTTTGCTTTTAAAAGACAACAACCTGGGGCCTTCAACAGCGCAAAGCAATGCCTGGAAAGAATCGTGGTTTTGGCAGTGGCTCAAAAAGCGAGCCGGGGAATTCGGCTTTGTGGAATACGAACCCGAAGAGTGGCACTGGGAATACAAGCCGGCCCAAGCATCAAAGCAAGTGAATTAGCTTCATGTTATGGCCCATTGCAGAGGCTCCATTTCTTCAACGCTTTTTGATAATCTTCGGGCACATCAATATCTTGTAATACGCCTGCATCATCCACTTTCAGTTCGCAAAGGTCGTTTGCGTGGCTTTGCAATAAGCCGCGCAAACCAACATCGTCGTAAAAATGCAGAACCTCGTGAAAGTAACGGCGCGGCACCAGAAGGGGATGACCGCGCTGCTCTTGGTGAACCGGCACAACAATTTGATTCCTGGCCTGAAAAACAGCAACCATTTGATTAATAAGCGCAGTTTGAATCAGAGGGAAATCGCCCGGCATAATGATAGCTGCCTCGCAATCAGCCGAAAGATTTTGCAAGCCGATTCGCACCGAACCCAGCATATCGCTATAAGCATCCAGGTTTTCTACTACGTCCACCTCTTTTTCCGACAACACACTATGTAACAAGTTATTGGAGCCGACTACAACCAGAACCGGCCCACAATGGCTTTGTTTAATCTGATCTAAAAGATGAGCGATAACAGTTTGCCCGGCAAAGGGTAAAAGCAGCTTTTGCGTGCCCATGCGCCTTGATTGGCCTGCTGCTAAAACAAGGGCTGCGATCATGATGAAATTTTCGCACCGCGTCGCACAGCGATTAATTGACCAACGATGCTGGCGGCGATTTCCGGCACAGTTTGAGCCTTTATATCCAGGCCAATAGGCGCATAAAGGCGGTCAAGCTGCTCTTTGTAATCTTTAAACTCGCGTCGCATCAAGGCAATCTTTCGTTGGCTTCCCATCACGCCAATATAAGCGGCTGATGAATGAAGGCACAATTTCAAAGCCCGCATATCCACTTGATGATTGCGCCCGACAAGAGCAATGTAAGTGTCAGGAGTTCGAGGAAACTCGTCGAAAAAGTCCCTTACATCATTGCTACGCAACAGCGTGCCGGGTGGATAAAGTGAGGGTTGGCAAAACTCCGGGCGGTCATCGTAAACCGCGATGCGAAAGCCAACCAGGCGCGCCTGCCACGATAATGCTTGCCCAACATGCCCGCCACCGGCAATGAGTAATAGCGGCGTTGGCTGCAAAGGCTCAGCTAAACCTTCGCTTTGCCCGTCTGAGGTGACAAAGTAGATTGGCGAAGATGAGTCTAAGGCCTTGTTTAGAGCCTGTTTAACGCTTTCGTCAAAAGGGAAATTATTTATTTCTTCTGTCGCATCCAACAGCCACGTTACATTTACTTGTGAAGTTGATTTTTGGAGTGTCGTCAGTAAAGTTCCGCGCTGGTGCTCCTTTAGACTTCTTGCAACTTGCTCATAAATCACGAAGTTTTGTTTTACATTTGGGTCAACGAAAACGCGCAGGTTGCCGCCACAAATCGGTTCGTTATTTTGCGCACTGGCACCGGAGAATGAAAAATCAAAAACTGCTATCTGCTTGGATTGAAGACACTCCATCGCTACTTGTTGAGCCTTAGCTTCTAAAAGGCCGCCGCCAATTGTGCCCCATAGCGAACCATCTTCAGAAACAATTGCTTTGGTGCCCGCCTGGCGTGGCACTGAGCCGGAAGCACGCAAAATCGTGACTAAAGCGCAGTTATGGCCTTGCTCCAACAGTTGAACAAGTTGCTGATGAACTTCCGTGTCGAGTGGATAATTCGCCATGACGAAATGGCTTTATGCTTTCGCGGGCAACTGCACAGGTAACTGAACGGGCAACCGAATCGGCATTTCGCGGATGCGCTGGCCGGTAGCATGATAAACCGCATTGGCAATGGCGGGCGCTACGGCAATAATCGGCGTTTCTCCGGCACCAACCGAAGGCAAGTCGGGCCGATTTAGCAAGTGAACATCCAGACGCGGCACATCTGCTAAGCGTGGCACTGGATACTTGCCGAATGTTGCGTTGAGCATCCGTCCTTTTTCAAATTGCATGGCTTCGCGTAGTGCCGGGCCTAACCCCATGATGATACCACCCTGCACCTGTGTCATTAAATTCGCCGGGTTCATAATCGCGCCGCACTCGTAAGACATGCAGATTTCGCGCACAAGAATAGCGCCTTTTTCAGTGTTGATTTCCACGAGAGCACAGGCTGCGACAAAGGAACCTTTTTCGGTGCCACAACCCAAACCAATTCCAACATTCGGGGCTTTTTGCTGGCGCCGTTTATCCCAGTCAAATCGTTTGGCAACGGCTTCAAGGACATCGCGCAAACGGCCCTCTTCCAGATGCGCAATGCGAAAGACCAAAGGGTCTTGATTGGCTAACTCAGCCAGTTCGTCCATGAAACACTCGCGCGCAAATGTGTTGGCTGTAGCGGCCAGAGCGCGATAAGAACCGTGTCGCAAGGGCGGCGCTGAATTTATAGATTGACTGCGCGCTTTAGGAACTTTATAAGGCGTTTCAATCGCTGAGCCACCGGCGTTGACATTGATAAAGTGCCACGTTGTTAGCGTGCCTTTTTCATCTAAAGAGGCTTCCGCGTCAATGGCGGCGGCGGGGCGAAAATAAGCCCAGGTGAACTCTTCCTGGCGCGTCCAGCGTAGATGGACAGGGCGTTTCGCGGCTTGCGCCAATCGCGCGGCTTCGATAGCACATTCGCCGCTGTGTTTGCCGCCAAAGCCACCTCCAAAGTCGGGCACAATGACGCGCACGCGGTTTTCATCGAGGCGAAAGGCGCGGGCCAACTCCGAGCGCACACCAAAGGGGTTTTGTGTCGCTGTCCAAACCGTTACTTTGCCATCGTTCCATTCCGCAACAGCCGCGCGCGGCTCCATCGGCGCATGTTGCACATAAGCCACGTTATAGCTTTGCTTCCGTTTTTTGGGTGCTGCGGCCACATCATCTGCAAAGGGGTTTGGCGGCAATCCACCCTCGGCTTTTTGTCGCAGGTGGTCGTAAAGTGCCTCACTGGAAACACTTTCGATTTCCGTCCATTGCGCGGCTTTTTCCAGAAGTTCTATCGCTTTTGTCGCCTGAAAACTCGAAGGTGCTACAACACCGATAAAATCGCCATCGCGCACAGCTTGCACATCTTTCAATTGTTGCGCAGCGTTTAAATCAAGGACATTTAATTTCGCACCATAAGAGGGCGCTCGCAGCACTCTGCCATAGAGCATGCCGGGGCGCGCGATGTCTGATGGATACTGATGAGCGCCCGTGACTATGTCTACCCCGTTAGGACGCGGCAAGGATGAACCCAGCACCTGCCACTCTTTGACGGCCACAACCGAAACATTTTCCGGCACTGTTTGATGAAGCACCTGGATGCTGTTTTCATCGCTTGATAAAGCCGCATAATCTTTTGTGCGTTTTGTCGCTTCATGCACAGCCTGACCTTCGCGCACTAAGATTTCAGCAGCCGGCACATTCCAACTGCGTGCCGCGTTTTCAATAAGGAGATTACGCGCCGCCGCTGCCGCCTGGCGCACGGCGGGCACCGTCGAGGGTGTGGAACGGCTACCCGCTGTAATGCCATCGTTCGGCGTCAGGTCTGTATCGGCTAACATGATTTTGATGCGTGCAACAGGCAAGCGCAGTTCTTCGGCAGCGGCCTGTGTGAGTTGGGCGCGCACGCCCTGACCGCATTCGACTTTACCGGCTAAGATGGTGATATTTCCATCTTGACCTATGTGGAGCCTGGCGCTCAGCGGGATAGGCGCACTGCCACGCCCGCCACGTCCACCACCTTGCCCGCCTTGAGGACGCTGTGCCAGAGCTGCGTTTTCTGTGACCGTGTCGGCAACAGTGATAATCAAACCAGCGCCCAGCAGTTGCATAAATTGCCGCCGCGTGGCCTGGAAACTGGCTTCAAATTGAAATTCCACACGATCTACCGGCTCATCGTAGAGAGTTGTATCGGAAGGATTTTGGTTGGACATCACTTTTGGTTTTTAGATAACTCTTGCGCGCGTTGCACGGCTTCCTGGATTTTGATGTAGCCGCAACAGCGGCACAGATTGCGGTTCATCCACGCGGTAATTTCCGCTTCGCTGGCGGCAGGTTTTGTTTGCAATAGCGCGACAGCATTCATAATCATACCCGGCGTGCAATAGCCGCATTGAAAACCGGCTTCTTCTACAAACGCCTGTTGGACAGGATGCAGCTTTTCACCTTGCGCCAGGCCTTCAATAGTTAAAATGGCGCGGCCTTCGGCTTCCTCGATATTGGTCAGGCAAGAAAAGATGCGCTTGCCATCCATCAAAACCGTGCAAGCGCCGCAACGGCCTTCTCCACAACCATATTTGGTGCCGGTGAAGTGCCACTCTTCGCGCAAAACATCCAGCAAAGGCCGGCTGGCTTCTGTTGTTACGCTTTGCGCTTTGCCATTAACCGTCAATGAGTATTTCTTTTCCATAACGTCAATTGATTGTCACTTGATTCAAACAATTAGTTAGAGCGCTCTGCTTAAAGGCCGTGTTGCTTTTGCTGTTCAATCCAGTGGCGCGCGGCTTGTTCCTGCGCAGGAAGTGGCTCTAAAATGGGACGGCCTTTTTTTAATTCGTGCAAAGCTTCGTCATAAGTAATGCCGTTTGTTTTAGCATGATAGGCAATAAGAATCGCTGCTGTGCGCTCCATGCCGGCCCGGCAATGCACATAGACTTTGGCTTCCGGTTGGGCTAATGCTGCTTCGATAAATTGGCAGGCGGCCTCGAAGGTTTGGGGCTTGGGCGCATTCATGTCCAATACTTCCAGATGCAAGCGGTGCAGGCCGCGTTGCTGGATGGCTTCAAGGGCTATGTGACCAAACTTTGGTGGCTTCCATTCACGTGCTTCGCGCAAATCCAGAACATGCGTTATGCCCTGCGATTCCATCCAGGCTACGTCCTGTGCTGATAAAGGATTGCGCCCGGCCATAAGGCGCGGCGTCACCCAATCGGCATTAAAAGCCGGCAAATATGGCGTGGCATAAATCGTTTCATGTTCTGCGATTTCTTCAGGCGTTAAATCGTTCATTTCGATAAGGGCAAATGCCGGTTGTTATTCCCTGGTGATGACTCTGGTGATGAAATCCGTCTTTGCGTCTGTGTAAGCCTCACGGTCGTCCCGATATTTAAGGGCCAGTTCGTATTTCAGCTTTTGATACTGTTGCGCTAATTCTGAATCAACGCGAAGGTTGTCCCGAAACCTGAGCCGTTTTTGCCACTGCTCATCACCATAAACAACCAAATGCAAGTGATGAGTGCGAATGCCTTGCGGCCAGCGCAGTAAGAACCGGCTGTCGCAAAGGGTAGCGTTAAACTCAGGAGACGTGTCCCAACCTAACTGGCACAATGGCTCCAGCAAAGCGTCTGCTTCCGCCATAGAGTTCACGCCGCCAAGCATGTCTATGATTGGCTTTGCATCCAGGTTGGGAATCGCTGTGCTGCCGAAATGCTCAATGGCAACAAAGCGCGAACCCAGTGCAGAAAGAAGGCTCGCTTTCTCGTTTTCAAAAAGTTGAGGCCAAACCAGATTCGCTGGAAGGATAAGGATTTCGTCTGACATGAACCATACTGTAACACGCGTAACCAAGGTGCGTGCCTAAGCTGTGTGCAGATTGCCGTCAAGGGTTAATAAGGGCCGCGAATATGCGATGTGACTTTACTTTCGTAATACTCGCGCAGCTTTTGGTGCAACTCTTTACTTAATGGCGGCAAGTCACTAACTGAAACATTGCTTTCCACCTGGGCATGACTGGTGGCACCAGGGATAACGGTGCTGATCGCTTCAAAATCTATAATCCAGCGCAAAGCCATCTGCGCCATCGTCATGCCTTCGGGCACCAATGTTTTCAATTCGCCCGCTAACTCCACGCCCTTTTCAAAGGGCAAGCCGGCGAAGGTTTCTCCGACATTAAAGGCTTGTCCATCGCGGTTGAAGTTGCGGTGATCTTCTTTATCAAAATGCGTATCGCTCTTGAATTTTCCTGAAAGTAAGCCACTGGCTAAAGGCACACGGGCAATTAAAGCGACGCCTTTAGCTTGCGCCTCATCGAAAAGCGTAGTTATTGGCTTTTGGCGAAAGATGTTGAAGATGATTTGCAGCGAAGCCAGGCCTTCTTGTTGCAAACAGATATGCGCTTCTTCCATAGATTCAACACTGGCGCCAAAGCGTTGAATTTTGCCTTCTTGTTGCAGTTGTCGCAGATGCTCAAAAACTTCGCCTTGACGTAAAACCTCAGTCGGCACGCAATGCAACTGGATTAAATCAAGCGATTCAACCTGTAGCCTTTTAAGTGAGGCTTCGGCATGAGCGCGCATGGCCAGCAAAGAAAAGTTTTCCGGCCAACCGGGCTGCGAGCCGCGCCCTAATTTGGTGGCGATGAACAGATTTTGCGGTTGCTGCGCTTTGAGAAAGCGCCCGATGAGAGACTCACTACGCCCGCCGCCATAAACATCGGCAGTATCGAAAAACGTCACGCCGCGCTCATGCGCTGTTCGCAAAATGTCCAATGATTCGTCTTCACTGACCTCGCCCCACGAGCCGCCAATCTGCCATGTGCCCAGCCCCACTTCAGATACATCTATTCCCGAATTACCAAATGCTCTTTGTTTCATAGCTGCTGTTCTGAGCGACTCGGATGCCGCATATGTTTTCGTGAGCTTAAACTTGCGCCATGAAAATGATGCTGCAAACCCTTTGTCGCTACAATCGCTGGATGAACGAGAAGCTTTACGCTGTCTGCGCTACAATGCCCGACGAACTACGCAAAGAAAACAAAGGCGCCTTTTTCGGTTCGATGCACGGCACGCTCAACCATTTACTCCTGGCCGACCGCATATGGCTGGGACGCTTTACAGGAGAACCTTTCAAGGCGCGTTCGCTCGATGAAGAACTTTATAGTGATTTTGCAATGTTGCGCCAGCAAAGGGCGAAAACCGATGCGGCAATTGCTGCCTGGCTGGATGCTTTAAGCGAAGAAGAATTAGCCGCGCCTTTCACTTATGTGATGATGACGAACCCGCAACAAATCACGCAGCCATTGTGGCAGGCGGCATTACATCTTTTCAACCATCAAACCTATCATCGCGGCCAAATAACGACTCTGATGGAACAAACCGGCTACGATTCGGGCGTCACCGATTTGCTCTGGATGTTGCGTGAAGAAGGGCAATCTTGACCGTTTATCACGTAAATGGCATAATCCAATGCGCCTGACAGATGCGTTATTTTAACGTTCTTAAGGGGCTATAGCTCAGATGGGAGAGCGCCTCGTTCGCAATGAGGAGGTCAAGGGTTCGATTCCCTTTAGCTCCATCTAAATAAGGGAAGCAATCGGCTTTTTCCCTATTTTACAAGGGTTTTTGCCCTTCCTACGGTCTGTCTTAATCTTTCAAAAACCCAAAACCCCAACTGCAAAGACCACGACTATTTCAGCCTGACCATTGCTGAAACCAAACGCACCCTGCACGACTGGCTCACCGAAATCTATCTGGAAAACCCGCAAGGTCATTACCGAATTGTTCAACTGCGGAGTGGTGTTGGAAGAAACAGGGTTTAAGAAATAGTAACATTCTAACGATTGCCGGGTGAAGTGGCTTGATTCTTGATATATTCAGACTCGTATGGTGAAACAAATTCCCATGGTAGAGCAGACTTCCATGGTAGAGAAACGAGCTTGTTTTTCGCGTTGGCGCCTGCGTTTGACTGGAATCGGTGGAGTTGCTCTTTTTAGCGTCAGCGTTTTCTGTAACCTTAGTCCCTGGCCGCTGTGGGTTTTCGTTCTGGGAATTACTTGCGCTCTAAGTGGATTGCTACTGCGCATATGGGCCACGGGTTGGTTAGTTAAGAACGAGACTCTTACAACCGACGGCCCTTATCGCTTAACGCGCAACCCACTTTATTTGGGAACTCTTCTTCTTGTGCTGGGGCAGTGCCTGATGAGCGATATTCCGTGGGCGCCCCTACTTTTTCCGGCTCTATGTCTGGCTCTCTACTGGCCTACAATCCGTCAAGAAGAAGAGTATCTGCGCCAGTGCTATGGTGCCGATTACACGGCCTATGCTAATCAGGTGCCTTTGTTGCTGCCCAATGGCAGGATAAAAGCAAAGTCCCCTTCTCCAGCCTCAAAACAGACATTTGAATGGCGACGTGTGCGACGGTGTTACAAAGGCTTTTTAGCCAATGCCCTCGTGATTCTGATTTATGCTCTCTTGCACCTTGCGCGATGAACATCTAAAGGTGGGTCTAAGCATACACCTGAATATGGTGCTTGTAGTCGTGGTTACTGTTGCTTCTTGATAACGATGGAAATACAAAGGCCGATTCCCACAGGGTGGGAATCGGCCTTTTTGTCAGGCTTGTGTATAAAGATTCTGATCTGCTCAGTCAGAAACTCTTTTTTGCTTTGACTCATTACAATCCCATTGTATGATAGCATCTCAATTCATCGTCAGGTGGAATGGTAATGTGCGCAATGAGGCATAAAGCAAAAGCGCTGCATTGGTGTCGTATTACGCAACACCTCCATGCATAATTAGCGCCGATGCGTAGAAAGAATTAGCGGAAGCTCCCTCGTTTATGCCCTGCTATTTGCATCATAATCCTCACAAGTCCGGCAAGACCAAAAGAGCAGCGGAAAAGGCAGCATAGATTTCACATGAACACATCGTTCCACCATCATAAAGAGTCTCAAGAACCCCTGCACTCCAAGGCAGACCGCCGGGGAGATAAACGACAAACAACAACAGTGCGCCGCCACGCTGAACGCCTCTATGGATCCTGTCAGGCCATCGTGCGCGGTGTCGATGCCCAGGGCGAAAGTTTTACCGAAGCCACCACGCTGGTGAACGTAAGCGCCGGCGGGCTTTATGTGAAACTCCAGCGCTCTGTCTCACCGGGCACCAAGTTGTTTGTCGTCTTTGCTTTTTCATCAGTCGCCCTGCAAGAAGCGCAAGCGCCACGCGTCGCTGCCAGAGGCCAGGTGTGTCGTGTAGAGACCATCGAAACCGATGCAGCAAATGCCGATGCAGAAAATGCACAGAAAGCCTCAGGTGTT
>DASWNL010000216.1:0-4360 GCA_036399215.1 Abditibacteriaceae bacterium | reverse complement strand
TCCGTGACGGCAGCATCGAAAAGGCTTGCCCGCCGCTTGAGGCTTTACTGCACATCATGCAAAGCGGTTATTTTCAGGGCAAAGCCTTGCATAATCCCACGGTGCGCGGCCTGTTTACACGCGAAAAACTGCTAAGCAGTGAATGGTATCAACAACGCCAATCTGATTTGCACGGGCGGCATCAAAAACTGTGGCAAAGCCATGTAGATTATCTGGAAAAGTTTCTGCAAAAGCCCAACTATGCCGAAGAATCTGCGCGTCTGAATATTGCGGCACGTCTTGAAACAGCCAGGCAACAAGCGCAGGGGTAACCATACTCGGCATTGCGTTTGCCGCCTAAGGCAGCATGAAAGCTTTTCTTCCTCTTGGTTTTTTTGCTGCGTGTTTTCTGGTTGGCTGTGACAATACAACCACTCAAACCACAACTCAAAGTGCAACAACGGAAACCACAACTGAAAACACCGTTTCCAATGCGCCCTCAGATGCGCCTTCGGAACCGGCCCGTGCTTTTGCGCGTGGTCTGCATTTAGTGCCGGGCATGGGCGCGTTATCCTTAACAGCCAGTGGGCAAAAATTCGCGGCCAATCTTTCCTACGGCAATGCCACGCCGTTTGAAGGCATCAAAGAACAAAAAGTCGAAATCAAAGCCTTCGGCACCGATGGCAAACAGGTAGGCGGCACAGTGCCTGTTGATCTGGATGATGGCGAAGATATAACAATTCTATTAACCGGCGTGCCTGGCGATGTGTCGCTTTTACCGTTTGAACATAAGAATCACGGTGTAGCCGCAGGCAAAGCCAAAATTGCTTTTGTTCATGCCGCCAAAGCCTTGCCGGGCGTTGACGTAAAGGTAGATGGCAAGAGTTTTCGTAAGAACGTGAAATACCGTGTTGCCACCGATTACGAAACCTTCGCGCCGGGTCGCCATGTAATGCAAGTCTCTTATGATAAATCCCTGGCGCCCGTCGAAGTCCAAATTGAGCAGCCAACCGTGATTACGCAAGATACGGAAGGCAATGTCTTAGCGGTGGAGCATCCCACGCCAATCACGCAAAAGGTGGCACGCGAGGGCATTTTAACGCTTACGGAAGAGATGGATTTGCAACCCGGCAAGGTTTACAGCGTTGCGATTTTCCACGATGAGAAGCGCCTGCCTAAGTTGCGCTTGCTCGAAGATAAATTTGTGCCCACTTTGTCTCGCGCAAAACCTGCCGAGCGTTAACGAATAGAGAGACATAATATATTACGTCTCTCGTTTTGTAATGTGATAGTTTGTAAGCTTCATTTTCTCTCATGCCCAGTGCATTGATTTTTGGCGTAACCAGTCAGGATGGCGCTTATCTTTCCCGGTTACTTCTGCAAAAAGGTTATGCTGTTACGGGAACTCATCGCCAGGGCCGCGAGCCAAATCTTCAAGGTCTGGTAGAACTTGGTATCAGCGAGCAAGTCCGCTTACTATCGCTGGATTACGACGATGATAAATCGCTATCACATGTTGTAGAAGCCGCCGCACCCGATGAGATTTATAACTTGGCCGCGCAAAGTTCGGTAGCCGAATCCTTTCGCGCGCCGGTTCTCACAAGCCGCGCCAATGGTTTATTGGTGGCTCAGATATTGGAAACGCTACGGCAAGTGGCACCCCAGGCACGATTTTTTCAAGCCTCTTCTTCTGAAATTTTCGGGGCGTCCGGCGATGTTTTGCTAACCGAAGAAACTCCGCTTCGCCCGCGCAATCCTTATGGCTCTTCCAAAGCCTATGCCCATCATTTAGTCCATAATTACCGTGAAGCGTTTGGCTGTCATGCGAGTTGCGGCATATTGTTCTCCCATGAATCGCCCTTGCGGGGAACGCAGTTTGTTACGCGCAAAATTACTATGGCTGTAGCGCGTATTAAATTGGGTCTGCAAAGTGAATTGCTTTTAGGAAATACTGACGTGCAGCGCGACTGGGGCTTTGCCGGCGATTATGCTCTTGCCATGTGGCTTATGCTTCAACAAGAGCAGCCTGATGATTACATCATTGCTACAGGGCATTTAAGCGCCTTGCGCGAATGGGTCGCTGCGGCTTTTCAATGCGTGGGGCTGGATGCTGAACAGTTCGTGCGCACTGACACTCAACTTCTGCGGCCTTCTGACACGCTTGCCATGCGTGCTGAGCCAATCAAGGCCGAGCGTGTTTTAGGATGGAGGGCGCAAGTGGGTTTTGAAGAGTTGGTGCAAATGATGGTAAAAGCCGACCTGGAACGCGCAAAGCGCGGGGCAATTTAAAGTTGGATGGAGGTTCTTGATGAAAGTGGACGTTTTACTCCAAACCTGCGTATCTGTCATTCCCGCGCCGGGAACCCGCTTGCGGGTGGTGGAATCCATAAACAATCGGCCTACCCTCTGTTGAATTAAGCAAATTACTTATAGATTCCCGCCTGCGCGGGAATGACAACTTTATTTGTTCTTAGCAATTCGTTGTTCTTTCACAGTTAAGGAGATAGCTTGAAAAAGCGAGCTTTAGTAACCGGAATTACGGGGCAAGACGGCAGTTATTTAGCGGAGCTACTGTTGGATAAAGGCTACGAAGTGCATGGTATCGTGCGCCGTTCCTCCTCGCCCAGCACCTGTCGCATTGATCATCTTTTAGAAGCGAGCGTGCCGACGGAAAAGCGGCTCATTTTGCATTTCGGCGATATGGCGGATGCCTCCGGCTTGCGCGCGATTGTTGAAAATTCACAACCCGATGAGGTTTATAATCTGGCGGCGCAGTCGCACGTGAAAGTATCGTTCGATCAGCCCGAATATACAGCAGACATAGTGGGCGTTGGCACTTTGCGATTGTTGGAAGCAATTCGCGCTCATCAAGACCATAGTGGGCGCGCAGTGCGCTTTTATCAGGCCAGTAGCAGCGAAATGTTTGGCGCTGCCAAGCCGCCACAATCTATTCTCACGCCCTTTCATCCGCGCAGCCCTTACGCTGTTGCCAAGGTGCAAGCCTTCTGGCATACGGTCAATCACCGCGAATCGTATAACATGTTCAATTGCAACGGCATTCTGTTCAATCATGAAGGCCCCCGACGCGGCGAAACTTTTGTCACGCGCAAAATCACGCGGGCTGTAGGACGCATTAAAATGGGCTTACAGAAAAAGTTGTATCTGGGCAATTTGGACGCGCTGCGCGACTGGGGTCATGCCCGTGATTACGTCGAAGCGATGTGGATGATGCTGCAACATCATGAACCGGGCGATTATGTTGTGGCTACCGGCGAAGCGCATACAGTCCGCGAGTTCTGCGAAAAAGCATTCTCTGCCGTGGATTTGAATTATGAGGAGTTTGTGGAAGTTGACCCACGCTTTTTTCGTCCCGCTGAAGTGGATTTCTTGCTGGGCGATATTACCGATATTAAGCAACGCTTAGGATGGCAGCCGCGCACAACCTTTGAAGGGCTGGTGCGCGAAATGGTAGAAGCCGACCTGGAGTTAGCAAAGCAGGAAAAAGCCTTTTTGTCCGCGAATCCCGGCTCTTCGCTCAAAGGCGCTGTGGAATCTTTATGATAAGCAAAGTTGCTACCCAGAGTTAAAAGCGCCGAAAGTAGTATGTCATTCTGAGCGGGCGCCCGCTCGGAATGACACCTCTCCATCTTCCTTTTCCCGGTAGGGTGGCAACTTAGGTTATGATAAGCAAAAGCGGAGGCCAATATGGCGGGGATTTTTAAGGCGTATGACGTTCGCGGAGTGGTTGGGCAAGAGTTAAGCGAAGAGCGCGCTTATTGGATTGGCCGCGCCTTGGCTGCTGAGGTTTTTGAAAACAAAAGTCCTATCGTTGTCACGCGTGACATGCGAACCCATTCGCCAGTATTGTCCGAGGCCTTGGTTCGCGGCTTGAGTGAAGGCGGTTGCGATGTGATTGATGTAGGCTTGGCCGCCACGCCAATGAATTACTGGGCCAACAATTTTTATAATGCCGCCGGCAGCGTGACGGTAACTGCGTCCCATAACGGGCCACAATATAATGGCTTCAAAGTTAGCGGCCCCGGCGCAACGCCGCGTGACTTCGTTACGGGCCTGGATAGGGCTGAAGCCTTTGTGTTGCAGGCCGAAGGCGGCCATGATGAAATCGTTGCCAATAAGCCGGGATTAGTCACGCAGGCCGAAGGCGCACTGGAAAAGTATCTTGATTGGATGGCGCAGTTCGTTGAGCCGGGCGATACCAAAGTAAGAATCGCTATTGATGCGGCCAACGGCATGGCCGGCTCTTTTTTACCCCACTTCGCAGAGCGCATTGACTGGCTCGAAGTTGTGCCTCTTTACTGGGAGTTAGATGGCACGTTTCCCAATCATGAGGCTGATCCTTTGAAAGCCGCAAACCTCCACG
>DASWNL010000215.1:0-7202 GCA_036399215.1 Abditibacteriaceae bacterium | reverse complement strand
TGCATTTCTCTTTCGGGACTTTTGAAATAGCCTTTAGTAACGCAGCCTTATTTGCGCGCCAATTCGCCGTCTATCAGGCGCATGATGCCCAGAGGATTTTCGTTTTTCAGTTCATCGGGCAGGGCGCTATCAGGAAAGTTTTGCCAGCAGACCGGGCGCACAAAACGGAAAATGGCACGCGTGCCTACAGAAGTCGAACGGCCATCGCCCGTTGCCGGATACGGCCCGCCGTGAACCATCGAAGGCGCGACTTCAACCCCCGTTGGAAAGCCACCAAATAATAAACGCCCGGCTTTATCTTCCAGAAGCGCGACTAAGTCGGCATTGGTTGCCAACTCCTCGCTTGTAGCGTGCAATGTGGCGGTCAGTTGCCCTTCTACAGATTGCAAAGCCTCGCGCAACTCATCGGAAGTTTCATAGCGCACAACTAAAGTAGCCGGGCCGAAAACTTCTTCCATCAGTTCGGGCTTTTTCGATAGCTGCGCGGCACTGGTTTCGGATAGCGCTGCACCCGCTTGACCTTCGCTTGCCCCAACGCGCACCTGATTCTTCGCGCCGGCTTCTTCTAACTTTTGCAAGCCCGATTGATAGGCTTTGCTTATGCCCTCGGTCAGCATTACGCCCGGCGCAGCCTCTTTCAGGCTCTGCGTCAGGGCATCCATAAACTGATTGCCCTCATCGCTTTGCGGCAAAAAAACCAGACCCGGATTAGTGCAAAATTGGCCGACACCAAGCGTCACGGAGTTTTGCAGGCCACTGGCGATCTCGGCACTTTTTTCGTTCAAAGCGCCAGGCAGGATCACGACCGGGTTGATGCTGCCCATTTCGGCATAAACCGGAATTGGCTCAGGCCGCGCGGCTGCCGCATCCATCAAAGCGCGCCCGCCGCGCCGCGAGCCGGTAAAGCCAACGGCTTTTATCAAAGGATGTTTTACCAGAGCCAAACCTACTTTATATCCGGCATCGAAAAGCAAAGAAAAAACACCGGGCGGCAAGCCGCATTCTTGCACCGCCTGTTGCAGAACGCGGCCTACAATTTCACTCGTGCCGGGATGCGCCGGATGCGCTTTGACGATAACCGGGCAACCGGCAGCTAAGGCGGATGCTGTATCGCCTCCGCCTACTGAATAGGCAAGGGGGAAATTACTGGCACCAAATACGGCAACCGGGCCAACAGGGCGCAGCATCGAGCGCAAATCGGGCTTGGGTAAGGGCACGCGTTCAGCATTGCCGTGATCAATCCTCGCTTCGACCCATGAGCCTTCTTCGATTAATTCGGCAAAAGCTAAGAACTGCCCAACTGTGCGGCCCAGTTCGCCTTCTAAGCGCGGCTTCGGCAAAGCTGTTTCCTGCACGGCGCGTTCGATGATTGATTCCTTGGCTTCGTTTAAACCGTTGGCAATGGCGCGCAAAAAGTGGCCTTTGTTGTGGCCCGAAACGTTTTTATAGATCGCAAAAGCCTCATGCGCGGCTTGCGCGGCCTGGTTCACGTCATCAGCACTCGCACTGAAAAACGCCGGTTCAAGTTTCTCACTGGTTGCCGGATTAACGGCGTGAAAGGTCTGCCCTGAGGTGTTGGAACTGCTGGCGGCGATAAGTGATTTTCCTTCGAGTTGCATGATGCATTTGCCTTATGATTTTCAATAGAACGCGGATTTCATATCCTGCCCAGAGGGCACCCGAAACGGCTTTGATTTTCGCCTGAGAAAAGGTGGAGAAGAACCAGACTCTAAAACCTCATCAAAAATCCGTGTCCATCAAAGCCGTTTCGGGCGCCCCCTGGGCAGGATAGCGTAAGCTCCGCGTTCCATTTCTTAGAATTGTGGACGCGTTTTCAAGCCTTCATGAATGATTTGCAGAGTGGCTTCGCGTTCGTTTCCTTGCAAAATCAGGCGCGGGGCGCGCACGCTTTCATGGCCCATGCCTGCTTCCTGCTGTGCCAGTTTGATGAGTTGCACGAATTTGGGCACTGTATCCAAACGCAGCAAGGGCAAAAACCATTTGTAAAGGCGAAACGCCTCGTCATGGCGTCCATCGCGTGCCGCTTCAAAGAGCTTAACCGATTCGCGCGGAAAGGCATTCACCAAACCGGCAATCCAACCTACGGCGCCCATTGCTACTCCTTCAACAATCGCATCATCCATGCCGGTCAGAAGGCTTAAACGCTCTCCACATAACGCGCGAATACCGACCATGCGGCGCACATCGCCACTGGATTCTTTGACGGCTTGCAAGTTGGGAAACTCATCGGCCAATTCGCGGATTTGTTCCGGTGCAAAGTCGGTTTTATAGGCGATGGGGTTGTTATAAAGCAAGCAGTCAAGCGGTGTCGCTTCCATGATAGCGGCTACATGCGCTTTCATTTCGCGCCAATCGGTCGAGTAAACATAAGGCGGCAAAACCATGACACCCTGACAGCCATTTTCTTGTGCGGCCTTAGTTAAAGAGATGGCTTCGCGTGTAGATAAAGATGAAATGCCGGCGACAACAGGAACTTCATCTAAGGCTTCCACTAATGTTTTTAAAACAGCAACTTTTTCATCAAAAGACAGAGTTGCGCCCTCGCCCAGCGATCCCAGGGCCACGATGCCGGTGCAGCCGTTATCTATCATCCACTGCGCGTGGCGTGCTAAGAATTTGTGATCAACTTCGCCGCCTGCATCAAATGGCGTGGTAATAGCCGGAATAACCCCTTGCCAGTTCATAGATTACCTTTCATTTATCCGTAACGATCAGGATCAAGCATTGACGAAATAACTTGAGGCTTTTCACCGGAGATGGTTTGCGCCAATAAAAGGCCGGTGATTGGCCCCAGGCTCAGGCCCAGCATGGCGTGTCCGGCACCAATGGAAAGATTATCGTAGCGCCGTGTTCGACCTACATAAGGCAAGCCATCCGGCGAGCAGGGACGCAGACCCACCCAGGGCTGAACTTCTTGAAAATCGTCGTCGGTAAAATCAGGAAAATACATCGGAACGGATTTTTTGATGCCGCGAATACGCGCCGGATTGACATCGGTATTCAACCCGGCGATTTCCATTGTCCCCGCAAAACGCAATTGATTACCCATCGGCGTGACAGCCACGCGTCGCTCAACTAAAATCGCCGGAATCTCCATTTTGAATCGCGGGTTTTTTAGAGTCAGGCTATAACCTTTGCCGGCTTGAATCGGCATTTTAAGACCCAATGATTTCACGATGCTGTTTGACCAGGAGCCGCCGCATAAGACGAATTCATCTCCTTCGATTTCAGCATCCGCAGTAACGATGGCTTTTACTTTTCGTCCGTCTCGTTTCCAATCAATCACTTCTGTTTTCCATTGAAACTGCACACCGGCTTTTTCCAGATGCCGCTGCAAGTTCGCCATCATTTGAAAAGGCGCCATGTGGCAATCGTCGGCGAAGAAGACCGAGCCGTATACATCCTGGCGAATGCCCGGATTGCGCGCCTGAGTTTGCGCGGCGTCCAGGACTTCAGTTTGTAAACCTAACTCGTTGGCACGCTCGGCGATGGCGATTTCGTGTTCCAGCGCCTGCGGGTTTTTGAAAATCATCAATAAGCCCTTGCGCGAAAACGAAAAGCTATCGCCTAAGATGTCATTGAGTTCTTCATAACAAGCGCGCGAGGCCATATTTAATTCGCATAAAACCGGGGCGGCCTTATCAACATGGGCCTTTGTGCCGGCACGATAAAACTGCCAGCCCCATGAAATAAGATCGGGCGCTAAGCGTGGCCTGACATAAAAGGGGCTTTCCGGGTCGCGCATCCATTTGAGGCCCATCATCACCATGCCGGGTGCCGCCAGGGGCACGATATGGCTTGGCGAAACGTAACCCGCGTTGCCAAAAGAGCAGTTGGTTGTGGCCGGGTCGCCCCGATCAATGACTGTTACTTCATGCCCGCGTTTTTGCAGGTAGTATGCGGCGCTTAATCCATTGATTCCGCCACCGACGATAACAACTTTGCTCATTTAGCGTCGCCCGTCACATTTTTGATGTAATCCACTTCTTCTTGTTTGTAAGGTGTGCCATCCATGCGCAGAATGTCATGAAACCAGAGGGTAGGCTCACTGGTGTATTTGGTTTTCCAGGAGTCCCAGGGGTAAATGGTTTGCGACTTACCTGATACAAAGCCCCAGTTGTAAGCCGCGATGTTTTGCTCTTTCATCCACCCCAGATGCGGCGCGAAAGTGCTGCCGTTGGGGCGCGCCATGTATTCGGTGCAAAGAATCGGGCGATTGAAACGGCGCAGCGTTGAAACGGCTTTTTGGAAGCCCTGCAAATTGCCGTAGTTATGAAACGAAATCACATCGCTGTTTTCAATTTGAATGCGTTCAATTGGTGCTAATTTATCGTCGCTGCTCCAATCGCCTTTCCACACGCCCGAAGTGAGAGGTTGCGATGGCTTGGCTTCGCGCGCCCAGGCAAAGACTTGCGGCAACAACGTTTGCACATAATCGAATTTGTTCTTCGGCTCTAAATCAGGCCGCCCCGGCGCGCCGCCATCCCAGTTATCCGGCTCATTCCATACGTCCCAACCAATAATGCGCTTATCATTTGCAAAGCGGCGAATGACGCCGGTTACAAAAGCACGCAGACGCGGATATTCGCCGGGCGTTTGCAAAGCGGCAACGCCAGGACTTTGCACCCAGCCGGAGTTGTGCGTGTAAGGGCGCGGCGCCATCTGTGCGCCTAAATAGGGCAGTGGATACCAACAGCTATCAAATAGCACCATCAAGATTTTGATGTCGTGTTTTTCGGCCAATTGCAAAAAACGATTGATGCGAAATGAAAAGCCTGCGGCATCCTGTTGCCAGGGCAAATCATGCAAAAAAACGCGCATCGAATTAAAACCAATCCCTCTGGCATAGCCCAGTTCGCGGTCGAGGGTGGCTTCATCAAAGGTATCGGCGCTCCACATTTCGATTTGATTGATGGCGCTGCTCGGCATGAAATTACTGCCACGCAACCAACCATTTTGTTGAAGCCAAGCCTGCGATTTTTCCACCGGCCAGCGACCGGGGCCATCGGCGGCATAGGCCGTAGATAGCGCCAAAAAAAACAGGAGAAAAGTGAAGATGCCTTGAAGAAGGCGCCGTGAAAGCATGTGTAGTTTTTTATCAGAAACGCACGCCTTCGCGCAGTGGGTCGCCCGAATCGAAAATCAATTTAGCTTCTGCTGTGATAAAAGCCGTGCCGGAAATTGTTGGAATGATTTGATTGTTTTGGACTTCAATTGAGCCTTCAAAAACCGTCCCTAATATGCTCTCCTGACGCCAGATTTGCCCCGGTTTTAATTCTCCATCGGTATACAGGCAAGCCAACTTGGCGCTGGTGCCTGTGCCACACGGCGAGCGGTCATAAGCATCGCCGGGACAGAGCACAAAATTGCGGCTATGGTTATCAGGATTTTGGGGCGGCCCAAACAATTCAATATGGTCAATCTCGCCACCGTCTTTACCCGTGATATTTTGCCTGACTAAAGTTGTTTTTATGCTTTTGCAAAGGCGCGTTAATTCATCCAAGCGGCGCAGGCTGAGTTCCTGGCTGTGATCTTTGACTAAGAAAAACCAATTGCCACCCCAGGCGATGTCGCCACTAATGGTTTGCCCGTCAACTTCAAGTTTAACGGCCTTTTTCCACCGATAAGCTGGCACATTTTGGAGGGAAACACGATGATTATCATGCAAAGTGGCTTGCACGATGCCGACTGGTGTTTCGATGTGATGCAAACCCGGCGTGATGCGCTTTAAATAGGCCAGCGTTACCACTAAACCAATCGTGCCATGCCCGCACATATTGAGATAACCGGCATTATTGAAAAAAATCACGCCCGCCGCGCATGTTTTATCATGTGGCTCACACAGCAAGGCGCCAACGATATGATCTGCGCCGCGCGGCTCATTAACAACAGCCGAGCGAAACCAATCAAAGCGCGTGCGAAACACCTCCCGTTGCTCCTCTAAGGTGCCGCCGCCCAATGCAGGAGCGCCATTAACTACAAGGCGCGTTGGCTCGCCTTCGGTGTGTGAATCTATAATGAAAACAGGTTGCATGTCGTAAATTTCGTGGGCTGGCGCGATTTGAAGTGCCGCTTATGGTTTAGCGAGAATAAGGTTTAACCCAAAGGAGCAACATAGTAATGTTTTCTGATTTAATTCGCGTTGCCTTAATCGGTCTTGATACCAGCCATGCCATTGAGTTTGCGCGGCGCCTGCAAGCGCCGGATTGCGACGAAAAACAAAAAGTAAGTGGCTTAGCAGTCGTTTCGTGTCTGCGTTTTGCCACACCGTTTCAAAGTGAAGAGGGTTTAGATGAGCGTCAGGCGATGCTGGAAAGTTGGGGCATCAAAGTCACAACAGATTTCGACGAAGCTATTGAAAATTGTGATGCCCTGATAGTCGCTATCAATGATCCGTCTTTTCACCAGGAATACTTCGTGCGCGCTGCCAGCTTAGGCAAGCCGATTTTTCTGGACAAGCCGTTAGCCGATAATCTTGCGTCGGGTCGCGCCATTGTTGAGTTAGCCGAAGCGAAAAACATCCCTTTCTTTTCGGCTTCTTCGCTGCGCTTTGTGCCGCAGTTGGAAGAGGCTTACCTGCAAATGCCCACGCCGCAATTTGTCCATGTCTTTGGTCCTTTAGGCCAGGCGCCGTCGGGCAGTTCGATTATCTGGTATGGTGTGCATTCCTTTGAAATGCTGCAACGCGCTTTGGGTAGTGGCGCGCAAAGCGTGCGCGTTTTTAAAGATGAAAATGGCGTGACAGCGATTGTTTCTTATGCTGATAATAGGCGCGGCGTGGTAGAGCTAAATAACGGCGCTTATGTTTACGGTGGTTCTTTGCGCGACCCCAAACGCGCTGTGCCATTTGTGGCCGACATGACCTATGCTTACCGCGATTTGCTGTTGCTAATCGAAGCCTTTTTTCGCACCGGCCAGGCGCCGCTTTCGCCCCAGGACACCTTAGAAATTATGGCGCTGTTGGAGGCAACAGAGCGTGCTTTGCAAAGTGGGCGCGAAGAAATGATAGAGAAACAGGCAGCATGATTTAGAGGCTGTTTTAAAGGCTATTTCAAAAGTCACTCTTGAGCAGTTAAGCTCAAAGACATGGGTGCAGCAAAAAAATTGAGTGACCAGCAATGGCAAGTCATCGAACCACTTCTACCGTTACCCAACCGCATGGGACGGCCCAGAGCCGACGA
>DASWNL010000214.1:0-10433 GCA_036399215.1 Abditibacteriaceae bacterium | reverse complement strand
TTAGATTCTTCGCTGCGCTCAGAATGACAGAAGTTTTACTTTTCGCTTAGATCAAACTTGCGAACTATCTCCTACGGAATCAACTTCAATCGTCCCCAGTGCGAGCGGTCACTCGAATTTTTAGCCGTTCCGCTCCACATCAGTTGGCGCACGCGCATATCACCGTTGGGGCTGTCATCAATGGCTAAGTCAAACATCAACTCCTGTCCAACTTTGGGTTGCACATTGAGAATTACCCAGGGAATGGCGGCTTGCAATGTATAACTTTTGCCATCGCCGCCGGGCACGACAATCATTTCAATCGGCGTTTGCTGCGGCGCATTAGCAATGTAAGAAGCACCTTCACGCTTTCCGGCGCTCAGCAAAATTTGGCGGTCGGTAAATAAAAACGGGCCGCCTGTGCCTACTTTTTCGCTGCCGATAAATAGCTCTACGCCATCGCCATTCCACAGGGCATTGCCGGTTTGCTTGTTCTGCATTGGCGTCGGGTCAACGACATTCGCCATGAAATACAGGTTTTTCTCGTCCCAACACAGGCGAAACGTCGCTTCGAGGCCGCCATCGGTGCTGCCCATCACCAAACGCTTGCCGGTGATCTGCTCCGGCGGCACGCCCGGCCAGTTTTTGTTGGTGCCATCTATCGTGATTGGCCCGGTGGCACGCGGCACTTGTGCTGAACGAATGGCTCCGCCTTTGGGCGCAAAGCGCGGATCGTCCCAGGCAAAAGGCGTTTTGCCATCCAACCAAACTTCATAAATGCCGAAGTTGCTTTTCGCCATCTCTTCCAGCATCGGTTTCCACGGACGGTCAGCCACACTGAATAAACCGGAATTGGCGCGCTCTCCATTAAAACCCGAAAACCAGCGGCCCGTTGTGGCCTGATCTACAAGAGTGAACCATTCGATACCGACGACAAAACCCAGCGCGGCGGTTTGCTCGGTGTAATTGCGATAGGCCAAACCGCGCTCTTGCTGCGTGCTAACATCAAGGCCGCCAACCAAACCCGATTGGCTGGGTGCTGTCCAGTAAAATTCGCTGAGCATCATTGGCTTGCCGCCTGACCAATTGTGAAGGCGTGTCAGGAAATCTTTATCAACCGCGTTGGTGTAGTAGTTCAGCGAAAACACGTCCATATATTTGCCCATGATGCGGCAAAGCTGTTCGTTGTTGGCGGTGCCCGGCTGCAAGCGATTGCCAATCAGCATGTGGTTCTTATCGTATTTGCGAAAGGTGTCGGCGACCAACTTAAAATAGGCCTCGAAATATAACCCGCTAAAGGCGTGCATGTCTTCCGAAGCGGCGCGGGTTTTAACAATTAAATGGGCATCGTTTAGTTCATCGAAGTTTTTAAAGTCCGTTTCCCACGCTTTATTAAAGGCTTCAATGTTTGGATATTTTTCGCGCAGCATCTGCACCAGACGGCGCTTGACGGCATGAGTGCCTTTGAGCGTTGGCACCACTTTAGGTAAGTCTTCATAAAGCGGTTCATTGACTAAAAAATAGCCGATCAATAACGGGTCGTTGGCTTTAGCGGCCACGCTTTTGGAGAAGTTTTCTTCGACGCGAGCACGAATCTTCTCATCGAACGGGTCCCAGGCTTCATGCACGCCCGGCAAGCGCGGAATACCGCCGTTCCATTGGTCAAGCGGCAGACTGGTCACATAAGGGAAGTTGGCCCTATGCGCCGCCTGCGTGGCGGATGAAAAGGCGCCGATAGAGTTGAAGCCAAACTTCTTCACGCGTTCAATCATGCGCGCCTGATATTTTTCCAGTTCAAACGGCTCGTTATATTTGCGAACCATATTGGCAAGATGAAAGGAGACAACATCGCTGCCGTTTTCGCCGCGAAAGGCGCTTTTATAATGGCCCTCGTAAGGCGGAATCCAAGCGAATGAACTTTCGCGCCCTTTGACAAGCGTGTAATCATCAACCGGATTAAAAACGCAAACGCCTGTATGAAAAAACGGATTGCCTTCGGGATTCACCAAAATCCACTTGCCGTTTTTCTGTTCGATATGAAAGAAGCCGCTTGCTTTTAAACCATACTTCTCGCGACCGCCGGGCAAGCCGCCAAACTTATCAAGAGTCGGCGTTTTCAGGGCTGCATAATAAGCCTTTTCGCTTTCGACATCACCTTTAAATTCTTCGGCATTTTTCACTTTGCCGGGCCAATCGCCCGCCGAAAGTTGGCCGAATTCGTCCACTAAAGTCGTCTGACCGCTTACGGCAACGCCGTCTTTTATTGTTATCGTCGTCTGCGGATCGTTCTTATTGAATGGTGCGAAAAAGGCCCACACAAAAGCGGCCCAGTTCCACTCGCGATTGTCGGTCATCTGCCCGTAAGAAAAAGGCGGCGGGGTAAAACTTATATTTTTGCCGTCGAAGCTGGTGATAGTTAAGGTGCCGGCGTTGTTAGCCTGAAAAAAGTGCCCGCCCGGTGTCTTATTAGCCGGAAACGGCCTGGCTTCATTGTCGCCGATTTTCCATTTGCCGCCCTGAATGTATTCCATACCGATGAACATCAGCGACTTCCATGACTTCACCTCATCGCCCAGGCCCGAAAACTTGAAATGCACTTTGCCATCCTCTTGCAAGGTCACTTCAAGCTGCCCGCCGTTAGCGTATTTCAAGGTGGCTTTTTTGCCGGCGAGATTAGGTTCGACAACTTTCAGAGTCTTGCCATCTTTCAATTGCAATTCGGGGTATTCGAGGGTGAACTTGCCCATCGTGCCGCCATCAACCGTAACACCTTTATCATTCAATCCCAAAGCCGCCGCATAAGCCCCATTTTGTAAAAACAAGGCGCCAATTATCAGCAGTAAAATCAATCTCAACATTCAGCTTCTCCTTATCCTACGGGCGTAATCCCTATCAATTCGCTATTGGGACGCGCCTCAAACATCACAGCACCATCGGCAACGATGGCTTCACTTTTGGTTTCGCCCTGCGTAACACGGCATTTCTTCCAGGCATCCGGCACTTGAGTAATGAGCGTAAGCGGCAAATTGTAGAACTGTGGGTCAGCGGCAGATTTGAGTTCGAGTTTGATTTTTTGTGCGCTCGATTCGATTGTTTTCACAGCGCCGCTATCACGTTCGGTTTCATATCGATGCTGCGAAACATGGTCGGTAATCCATAATTCGCCCTTGTCGCGGCGCATAACCAATCCATCCAACAAAGGCAAAAACACATCTTGTTTTAGCGCCCAGAAATCCTGGTAGCCCCAATTTGGTTCGATGCGTTCGACGCCATGAATCACCAGATATTCCATGCCGCCTTTAGCAATGGCCTTATCAGCAAGAGCCAGCATCTCTTCCACAGTTTTCCAGTGATAAACCGCGCCATGACCGGCAAAATCGGGCCGTTCAATTAAGTTATTTTTAGCGATAAGCTCTTTTTCCTGTGCGCGCGTGATGTTCCAATCTTTCACGCCCGGTTTGCCATAAGATATTAAACGAGGCGCTTTAGTCTTAGTCGCTTCATCCATTAAATCGTTGATGTATTTGGTGCAGTCGGTGAATTCCCGTTCGGCGTCTTCGGGGCTTTGCAAACCATCATGGGTCATGGTGTGATTAGCCAGAGCCATGCCCTGCTGCAAGAACTGCTCGCGCCAGGTTTTCTCGAACTTTTTATATTCGCCCTTGGACGGCACAATGTAAAACGTAGCGGTCATATCGCGTTTTTTCAATTCAGGCAGGGCCACTTGAAAATGGCTGGGCCATCCATCATCGAACATCAGCAAAAAAGTCGCTTTTTTATCGTCGTGCCATTTTGCAATGCGCGTAGTGCCCGGTTGAGCCACTGCTGGTGTTGCTAAGTTTGTTGTCGTGACTGCTACAAGAGCCAGGGTAATTTGAGCCAAAGTTTTTGAGATTTTCATAAGCTGTTTCATCTTCTTAGAAAACGGTTAGAAGCAAAAGTATGGAATGGACAATTTTAGTCGTTTTCGCCGTGTTAGTTTTGCTGTTCCTGTTGCGGCGTGCTGCCGCCTATCAGCGTATGTTTTCAGAGGCGCATTTTCTGGAAATTGCCGAAGGCATAGCGCGCATCAAGCCAATCGCGCAGGAACAGATGGAAGCCCCGGACACAATTCAGCCGGTGACTTTCGATGACCCGCGCACACTGAAAACCAGCCAGAATCTGCGCGTTTTTTATACGGTCACGCGCAATGAGCATCTTTTCGAGCATCATTATTCGGTTAGCATTGCCCACGGCTACACTTCGACGGCAGTCGGCGAAATTTTCAGCCTTTATGTCGCGCATTTGCTGGGTTTCACTTCGCAACAGTTTTCCATCCAGCGCTCGCAGCGCGGCATTTATCACGTCGAGTGGCAATGGAAACCAGATGAGCAGGCGGCTTTTGCCCGGCAAGCAGTCAAAGTTCCCACTCGTGAAGAGCTGCCCGCGTTGCGCGAAAGACTGGATGAGTGGCGCCGCAACGTATTTTTGCAGACAGTCGAAATCCCTGTGCCGGACAGAGAAACTATTAAAAGCCCCGAACGATAAACACTTCACACTTCAAACTAACTTTTCAAGCTAACCTTTGGCGCGAGAATTGTAACAGCAGGGCGCTTCGACACATCATTTAATCATAGCAATCTGTTCTAAAAATCAGGAGAAATAATGGATCACAGCGAAGACCTTTTGCAAAGCAACCCGATGCCGAGCAACTTAGAAACTCATCTGGCACAGCCGATGGAAAACGGCATCGAATATCGCACTTTAGCCAAAACCGACATTTCCGTTTCGACCATCGCTTTTGGCTGCTGGGCCATCGTTGGGGGCTTTAACTGGGGGCCGCAGGACGAAACAGATTCTCTCGAAGCCATTGTGGCCGCTTATGATAGTGGCGTGAACTTTTTCGATACCGCCGAAGGCTATGGCAACGGCTACTCGGAGCAGCTTTTAGCCAAAGCTCTACATCAAGTGCGTGACCGGGTTGTGATCGCTTCCAAAGTTTCGCCCGATCATTTCGCGCCGAACGATTTACGCGAGGCCTGCGAGCGCAGCCTGCAAAATCTGCAAACCGATTACATTGATCTTTACCAACTGCACTGGCCCAACCACGAAATTCCCGTCGCGGAAACATTAAATGTGCTGGACGAACTGAAAACAGAAGGCAAGATTCGCGCTTATGGCGTGTCCAATTTTGGCCCGATGGATTTGCGCGATGCTTTAGTCACCGATAAGCCGATTTCCAGCAATCAAGTCGCGTATAACCTCTTATTTCGCGCTATTGAATGGGAAATCCAGCCGATTTGCGAGGCCGCTGATATTTCGATTTTGCCCTACTCACCTTTAATGCAGGGCCTTTTGACCGGCAAGTTCGCGGGGCCGGATGAAGTGCCGGTTGACCGCGCTCGTTCACGGCACTTTTCAAGCGAACGCTTAATGTCCAAACATGGCGAGGCCGGCGCCGAAGTCGAAACTTTCGCTACCATTGAAAGGCTTAGCGTCATTGCCAAAGAAGCCGAATTGCCCCCTGCCGATTTGAGTTTGGCCTGGCTTCTGGCGCAGCCGGGCGTGACCAGCGTTTTGGTAGGCGCCCGCAACGCCGAACAAGCACGCGCCAATGTTTTGTCGGCGCAGGCCGCCGTTTCGCCCGGCATAGTCGAGCGTTTGAATGCGGCCTCTGCCGCCCTCAAAGAAAAACTCGGCCCCAATGCCGATATGTGGCAAAATCCACCGCGCATTCGATGAAGTTAAAACCCCTCACCCTGGCCCTCTCCCCGAAACGCTGCGCTGGGGAGAGGGAATACCATACGCTCACGCCCCGAATGAACTTTCATTTGGTGTAGCCAGAAGTGCCAAGCGCCCCCTCTCCCAGCGCAGCGTTCGGGGAGAGGGCCAGGGTGAGGGGCGAGCGACGAAGTCGCTCTTACAATCCACCGCGCATTCGATGATGGTTTTGGGTAAAAATAACTTTAAGCGGCGCCACAAAAGGCCGCTTTTATCATCCAAACAGACACTTATTTTTCAGGAGAAATCGATTGATGAAACCTTTGCAGAAACGTATCGCACTTTCCCTTGGCGTTGCCTTTGTCGGCGGCACAACGTTGAGCTTATGCGCGCAGAATAATTTCGGCGGCTTTCAGGATACGCCCATTGTGCCCGGCACCAAATGGCACGTTCATGACAACGAACGCCCGCAACCCGAAGTCATTACGCCCGGCACCTTTTCAACACAAGAGGCGCCCGGCAAGGCGCCTTCAGATGCCATCGTGCTTTTCGATGGCACTAACCTCGATAAATGGCGCAGCGGTGACGAAGCTGCAAAATGGGATTTGGTAGATGGCGCCATGCAGGTCAAGCCCAAAACCGGCGAATTGACCAGTAAGGACGAATTCGGCGATTGCCAACTGCACATCGAATGGAGCGCGCCCAATCCGCCCACCGGCAACAGCCAGGGGCGCGGCAATAGCGGCCTGTTTATGATGAACCGCTACGAGATTCAAATTCTGGACAACTATAATAACCCGACTTATGCCGATGGCACCGCCAGCGCGGTTTATGGACAAACACCGCCGCAGGTCAACGCCATTCGCCCGCCCGGTGAGTGGAATGTTTACGACATCATCTGGCAAGGCCCGCGCTTCAAAGACGGCAAGTTGGAAAAGCCAGCTTATGTCACGATTTTAGTCAATGGCGTGGTCACGCAAAACCACACCATGCTGATTGGCGACACGCCCTTTAAAAACGTCGGCAAATACAATCCGCACGGCGAAACCGGCCCGATCCGCCTGCAAGATCACGGCAACCCGATGCGCTTCCGCAACATCTGGGTGCGCCCCCTGCGTCCTGTTGAGCAACTCACTATTCCCGAAGCTAAATAGTCTCGTTCAATCATCAAAAAGCCGCTTTGCATTATTACGCAAAGCGGCTTTTTCTTTCGGGCAACTATAGCGGATAACGAATGAAAGGCTACATATACGACAGCCTCTCGTCATTCCCGCCTACGCGGGAATGACACGCCTAACCTGTAGCCTCTAATCCGTTACGTGGTATAAAAGTTATCGCAAACGCCAAAAGTGCATGACATTATCTTGACCAACACTGACTAAGGCGTTGCTATCTGGTGAAAAGGCAGTTGCTGTAACCCTTGCAGTATGTCCCTTCAAAGTTCTTAGCGAATAGCCCTTTTGTTTATCCCAAACCCTTATAGTGTTGTCGTTACACGAGGCAATTATTCTCTGACCATCAGGAGAAAACATGGCATTGAATACGGGTTTACTATTTCCCCTCAAGGCTCGCGTTACGCGCATGGTAGCTACATCCCATATTTTGATTGTGTCTGTTCCTGCATCCGAAGCGACAATCTGCTTCCCATCGGGTGAAACGGCTGCAACTGTCACATTTCCCAACTTGTTGAATAGGCGAAGAAGCCTGCCAGTAGAGGCGTCCCAAAAACGGACAGTGTTACTGAGGTCGCCACTTGCTATGATAGAAGATTGCTTCGCAAAAGCTAAGGTTGTTGGGGGAGTTCCTGCTGAAGCTGACCATTTTAACTTGCCATCCACTAAATTCCATAGGCAAATGTTGTAAAACGATTTACTATCTTCAAAATTAAAATGTGTGGTTGCTAAAGTCTTATTGCTTGAGGCAAATGCCACTGACCATACACTACCGAATCTGTTGCTTAATTTGAGTATGTTATTGCCTTGAGGATAAGTCTGCACTCTTGGCTCCGTGCCCGCAAAAGCGACCGCCTTATTGTCGGGAGAAAAAGCTATCGAAGTAATTATCTTGCTCTGCGTTCCCCATTCCCGAACCACTTTTTTAGATGCAAATGAGTAAAAAGAAACCGTTCCATCCCTTTCACCAATCACCGCTGTTTTACCATCTGATGAATAAGCCACAGACATTGGGGTGCTATCGAAGTTAGCAATGATTTTGGGATGCCAAGAAAGCTTCTGCTCTATCACTCCATAGCACAGAAAAGGGAGCACAATCAAAAGAAAGGTGCCTATTAGAAACTTTAATTGTCGCTTCACTTTACCCTCATTGTGTCGAATGAATTATAAAACTTCTAAAATCCCCTGTCGCTTCAAGCCACTTGGGTTCGACATTCTGAATGTTACCGCCCAATGGGCCATTTTGCATAGCAAGCAAAAACGTATTGAGCGTTTTTTCATCGCCTTCAGCCAAAACCTCCACGCGCCCATCGCGCAGGTTACGCACCCAACCGACCAAACCCAATGGCTGCGCGGTTTCTTGAACCGTATAACGAAACCCAACACCTTGAACGCGTCCTGAATAGAAAATGTGAAGGCGTTTCATTTCAAGTGTGGTCAGGATTCAGTAGTCAGAATTCAGCAGAAAAATCTTCTGGCTACTGAATCCTGAATTCTGACTACTTTTTCACCATTCGGCCAACGCTTTTTCGTCCGGGGCGGCGGGAATATCGGTGCCGGAAAGCGGGGTTAGTAAAACGCGCAGGCGCGTGGTGGTGACATCGTTTAATTCAATGGTCAGGCGCTGGATGCCTTTGTTTTCTTTCTGGCCTTCGGGGTTGGGTGAAGTAGGCAAAGGTTTGGCATCCAGAACAGAAAACTTGGCGTTAGTTGGGCCGAGCAAACGGGCCAACAGCTTTTTATCGCCGATGGAAAGCGTGGCGCTCTGGCCGTTTTCGGCCACTTCAATTTTGGCGGGCGTATGCAAGAACCAGAACAGTTTGGACGGCGCTTTCGCAGTTACTTCATCCTGCACCAAAACCTGATTGCCATCCAATAAACCAATGCCACGTTTTATGCTTTGCGCATCGGTTTGGTAAGCGGGTGTCAAGTCGGCAACGGCACTTGTGCAACAATCTTTCAAATCGAATTTCGTAATGCGCGCGAAAGCTTTGGGGTCTTGTCCCGGCTCTTGCGACGGATTTAAAACCAAAGTGTTATGGCTTTCGGGCCGCATTCGATAATACGTCCAGCGCTTTTTGCCGAAATACTCTGGCAAGTTGTAGTTATCAGCGCCCAAATCCACTACCCAGCGCGTGCCAAGCGCATCCATCACAAACGAACCCAGATCAAGATTAGAATGGTTGGCTTTGTTATCGCCGGCTTTGAAGCCAACAAAAATTTGATTCTTATCATCCCAATCGCTGCGCATCGAAACGACTTCGGCCTCGCGGAAATAGCGACCTAAAGGCAAAGCCGCCAATTGAGGCGGCTCTTTGGCGCTGCCATCGGCATTGGCAAACCAACGCGCGCCCCAGATATAGTCGAAGGTGCAGCCCGGCCCCTTTTCGATCCAATTATTCTGCCAGGCGGCCCAACCAGGATTATTAAATTTATTGGCCAGCCAGAACATCTGCGCCGCGCCGCCCGCTTTATCGCCTGCATCGGCGTAATTAAAAGTCTTGCCAACCGGCCCGCTGAAATACGGCGGAAAATCGGCGGTTTGGGAAAAGCCGGGAATACCGGACAAACCATAATCGGTTCCAAGTGCAGAATCGAGCGCAGCTAAGATGAAGACATTATATTTGGTCGCATAGTCCCAGTAACCCGGCCCCTCGTTCCAGGCACCATCAGGGCCAAAGTGCTGCATGGCAAGGGGCAAATACTTGATAGCGTTCTGTAAAAGCTCGCCGCACAATGCCGGCTCTTCATCGGCCAAAGCCAGCGCGCCCACGCCAATGCCGCCGTGAACTACCTGATTCCAGTTGTGCTGTGATTTCACCCACCAGCCATTCTTGCCGGTGCGATACGCTTCCAAAGCTGTCTTTAAGCCGTGCTTCAACATGGCTTCTTTTATGGTGGCGCGCTGCTCAGGTGTCCAGGCGTCATAAAGCCAATCGTAGCCGATGGCAAAGGCTGTCGTCATTTCGGCGGTGTCCAGAAAATGACTCGGATTCCAATCTTTAAACTGCGCAGCGGCATTCAATTCGGCCCAGGCGCGGTCAACCCATTTTTGGCCGCCTTCAATGCGATAAATTAAAGCCAGACGCCCGGTTCTATCTAACACGCGGCGGCTGGTGGCGAGCAGTCGCTTGCCATCGGGAATTTCGTATTTGCTCGGCTCTTGCGTCAGGATTTTTTCGCCATCAGCCCGAAATTTTGCCCAGTTCGTTTTCAGGCGTGGATGGTTTTGCACTTGCGTCCGCAAAGTTGCGAACTCTTGCGAAGTGGCAAACAAGCGCGGATGACCAGGCTTGAGGCGTGCTAAAATCGCAGCCGGTTCGGGGACGGTTAATTCTACTTTTTCAGCAGCGAAAGCAGAGGTAGTCATCAAAGCCAAGATTCCAAAACGGGCAAAGCAAAAAGTGTTCATGGCTACTCTTTCTTTTCTTCGGGCTTTTCTTCAGTTGGTTTCTCAACAACCAGCAAATAGTGGTCGTCGTTTAATTCCAGCGACTTGTATTTCTTGAAGCCGGCAGTGGCTGCTTCTCGTTCGATAACCGTCAAGGCTAAACGATGATCATCGGTGCGCGGAATGTCAAC
>DASWNL010000213.1:0-5778 GCA_036399215.1 Abditibacteriaceae bacterium | reverse complement strand
AGGTTGGTTGCAATCCGCCTACGACATTGCCCGCTGCATTGCCGACTTGCCCGACAGTATTTCCAACCTGTCCTACGGTGCCGGGCAGTTGGCCGGCAACCTGTCCTGCTGTGTTGCCTACCTGATTTACCGCCTGGCCTGCCGCCGTTCCCACTTGCCCTGCTGCCTGCCCAGCACCTGCCGCCGGATTTTGCGTTTGCGCGCTTGTCGGCAAGGAGATTAACACGCCAAGCACAGGCACTACGCCGCACAACAAACGACTCGATACGTTATTGATCATCGTTTTCCTCCTGAACAGATTGCCGCGCTTTTTTTGCAAAATCAAGGCCGCGCAAACGATGAATTTTGCTGCATAAAAGTCTTGTTTAAGCAGCAATGTTTGACAGCATGGGGTGCATCGCGTGAAAATTATGGCACTTCTTTATTGCCTATGTCCAAGAAAACGCACGCCGCAAAAAAAACCGATTCTGCCGATTCCTCCACTTTAAATTCAGGTGGGGCACCTAACGCATTGCGATCACTCATTCTCGTTTTGTTTTTGCTGTCGGGCGCCACCGCTTTGACTTATGAAGTGGTGTGGATGCGAATGCTGACCTTAGTTTTCGGCGCCACAACTCTCAGCGTGGGCACCGTGCTCGCGTGCTACATGGCCGGTTTGGCTTTAGGCAGTTGGTTTTGGAGTCGGCGGGCTGACGAAACCACGAATCCTTTGCGCTTCTACGCCTTACTGGAGTTTGGAATTGCTCTTGCGGCGCTCCTCACACCCTTTTTATTTACTCTGGTGCAGATCATCTATCGGCGGCTTTTTGTCGGCGGCCTGGACGACTTCAGCGTGCTGAGCGTAGTGCGTTTTTTCCTCTGCCTGCCTTCGCTTTTGCTGCCGACTTTTTTAATGGGCGGCACTCTGCCGATATTAGCGCGCTTTTATACGCAAACAATGGCGCGCATCGGGCGCGGAGCCGGCGATCTGTATGCGGTTAACACGCTGGGCGCTGTATTAGGCACCACGCTGGCCGGCTTTTGGATGATTCCCTTTTTCGGCGTGCGTGGCACGCTGCATACTGCCGTTATTATCAATCTTGTGCTGGCAGCCTGTGCCTATTTTCTATCGTTGAAGGCTCCTGCGTTAGAAAGCTTTGAAGTAACGCCTACTTCTAAAAACGCGAAACCTAAAGAGCAAAACCCGGCGATTAAAACCGCTTTGTGGGGTTTTGCTATATCCGGCGCAGCAGCGATGATTCTCGAAGTAACATGGACACGCGCCTTAGTGCAGATTTTTGGCAACTCAACTTACGCCTTTACAACGATGCTGGCCTGTTTTCTCATCGGCCTGGCCTTAGGCGCCGCCTTGTGCGGACGCTTTATTGATCGCGCGCCGCAGCCGCTTTTTGTCTTCGCCATGTTGCAATTAGCCATCGCGGCATGGAGCGCGGCGGCCACACCGCTGATTGAATATTTGCCCGACGTTTTTCTTAATGCCTTCGGGCGCTGGGGCGGCGATTTTCGGACGTTGACAATAGTGCAATTCGTCGTCTGTTGCCTGCTCATGTTACCTGCTACTTTAGCCCTTGGCGCGGTGTTTCCGACAGTTACAAAAATATTCGCCGCGCAAAGCGAAAGCGCCGGTCGCAGTATTGGCGTGCCCTATGCGGCTAACACTATCGGGACAGTTTTTGGTTCGCTCTTAGCCGGTTTCGTCTTATTGCCACAACTTGGTATTGAAGTTTCGATTATCATCGGCATCTTGCTCAATTTAGGTGTGTGCGCTGCCCTGTTGCGTAGCGCCAGACAACCTGTTCCTTCATTAACCGCGCATCCTCAATTAGTCGGCATCGCGGTTTTGCTGACGGTTTTGGCCGGGGCGCGCTTGTTAGTCATGCGCCTTGATCCGCGCATGATGTCATCGGGCGTTTATATGTATGCCGATAAGTTTCTGGAAAACCCAACCTCCTTGCGTGAGGCAGTGGAAATCAAAGAAGTGCTGATGTATCGAGAAGGCTATGGCTCATCGCTGGCCGTTATTCAATTGAAGCCTCCGCCCGAAGTGCTGCGACAAATGCCGGAGTTGCAAGGCTACATTGCTTTGCAGGCCAACGGCAAAACCGACGCTTCAACCGGCGATTTATCATCGCAGCGCGCCTGCGCGCACTTGCCTTTGCTATTAAAGCCGCAGGCCAAACGAGTTTTAGTGGTTGGTCTTGCCAGCGGCTGCACAGTGGGATCAGCGCTTTTGCACCCGATTGAAAAATTGGATTGCGTGGAAATTGAACCAGCCATGGTTGAAGCGGCGGGCTATTTCAAGCAATGGAATCATGATTGCCTGAACGATGCACGCCTGAAAATTCACTTGCAGGACGCGCGCAATTTCGTGGCGATGACCGACCAGACTTATGACATCATCACCGCCGAGCCGACCAACCCGTGGATTGCTGGCGTGAATAACCTGTTTACTCGCGAATATTTTCTGGACTGCCAGAAGCGCCTCAACAAAGGCGGCATCATGGCGCAGTGGTTTCCGGCTTACAACTTCAACGAAGACGAACTCAAAACTGCGCTTGGCACATTTCAAAGCGTGTTTCCCCATGTCACGGTCTGGGCTTTTCCGCATATCCGCACCGATTTTTTTGCCATCGGCTCGAACGAGCCACTGCCTTTTGACCCGGCACTATTGACGGCACGTTTGAAAGGCCCCATTCAAAGCGACATGAAAGCGATGCAAACCACCGACTTATGGCGCTTTAGCGGCGCGCTGCTTTTTGATGAAAAGGCCACAAAGCAATTTACTGCGGGCGCCCGCTTAAATACCGACGAAAACCCGCTTTTGGAATTTTCCACACCGCGCCATTTGCATGATACAAATTCCTGGTTTACCGCCCTGCAAGCCGCTTATACAGCCGGGAAAGACAGCCGCTTGCCTGTTGAAACCAGTCAGGTGCAAGCAGTTTTGCAATCGCTTGGTGTCAAAGCGCCTGTTATGCAAGTGCGACAGGCTTTTATCCATGCACGGCATCCCGACGAATTAGCGACCAGCGAATTTGGGGCGCCGGTTTCTGATATTGGCGTGTTAAATTGGGAAATCGCTCGTCCAAATGGCTCAATTTCCTTCCAGGCCTTCCCGGCCAATGCACAGACTTATCCACCGACTTTGTTACAATGGTGGGACGATGCCGCCAATACAAGGTCATCGCGCACCCGTCGCGAGGTTGGCAACGCGGCGCTGATTGCCGAAAGCGAGAGTCAAATGTCTCAGCCTTTGCAAGCATTTCTCAAAACTTTCGAGGGAAAAGCAGGGGATGGACAACTATTGGCCGCGCAAAGCACACCACAAAGCGCACCGCCATTAAACGAGTATTTCAAGGCACAGTAGAAACAAGAACGCCGCGCGATAAAATTTTATCGCGCGGCGTTTTATAAAATGGAGCCAAGCGGGATCGAACCGCTGACCTTCGGATTGCAAAACCGACGCTCTCCCAGCTGAGCTATGGCCCCTTTACTTGCTTTGTGATCAAAGCCCTGACCATTTTACAAAGCGTCGCCCCCGATTGCAAGGCCGGCTTTTCGCGCTTTTCCGAACTGCTATGGATTCAAAGCGATTTGATTTCGCGGCACTATGTTTAAGCGACTGTGTAGTAAGATTTCAAGCAACGTTTTAAGTGCTTGCTGAAAGATAAAGAAAAGGATAGGCTCACAAGCCTATTCTTTTGCTTGTCACAGCTTAATTCGATACTTTCATGCAAGCCTTAATACCAACTCCCGCTTCCGGCGTGTGGCGCCTTCGCCTGGCCTGGACACAAGTTTATGTGCTCACTGATGGCCGCCAGTTCATGCTGGTGGATACAGGACTCTGCTACGAACGCCACCAACTACAAGCGGCATTAAAAGAAAGACACTTGTCGCGTTGCGCAGGTATTTTACTGACTCATGGCCACTGCGATCATGCCGGTAATGCAGCGTGGGCCAAAAGCCAGTGGAATGCGCCTTGCTTTGCGCATAAGAACGAAGCGCCTTTTCTCGAAACGCGCCGCACTTATGTTCCAAAAGGCAGGCGTGCCTGTTCTCTAAAAGGCGTTATGTTTGCCGGTGGCGAATGGGTTTATCCGGTCCAACGCTTGAAACTCGATGGTTATCTGCAAGACGGTGACGAAATCGAAACCCCTGCTGGCCTTTGGAGGGTATTTCACACGCCGGGCCACACGCCGGGACATATTTCCTTATTTCGCGAAGCCGATGGCGCGCTGTTATCGGGTGATGCCCTACTCAACACTATTCCATTTCAACAGCGGATAGGACTCAGCATCCCGGCCCCTTTGTTTAATAGCTACACGCCGCAGGTCTTTCAATCGGCCCGGCGCCTCGCGACTCTGCAACCGCGCATTCTTTTGCCCGGACATGGGCCACCAATGGAGAGTCAATTAACAGCGTGCTTGTGGAATTACATCAGGACACTGCGTTTTTGAACTTGTGGCTTTTACTCTCTTTTAACATTCGATGCCAACCGGCACTTTAATGTCATTGTTATACTTTCACTTGTCCGCCCGCCGGAACCAACGCAAGGGACTGCCTCAGCAGTCCCTTTTTTCGTCAACCAGTTGATTCAGCGGGGAGATGCTTTCCCTTATTCACTATTTCAATATGCCGACCAAGACATCTACAAAAACCATCGAAAAGAAGACCGTTAAAAAACCAGGCGCGAAAAGAACCTCCCGCCCTGCTGCGAAAAAAGTGCGCCTCCCAGCGGCGGAACCTACCGCCCTGACTTTACCCGCCGTGCCGTTGCGTGGTCTGGTGGCGTTTCCCAACATGGTGTTGCCGCTTTTCATCGGGCGCGAAAAATCTATTGCAGCCTTGCAGGAAGCGCAAGACACTGGGCGTCCGATTTTCCTCGTCGCCCAGCGCGATGAGGAAATTGAAGAACCATCTAAAGATGACCTTTTCACTTTCGGCGTCTTAGCCGATGTGATGCAACTACTCAAAATGCCGGACGGTAATGTGCGCGCCGTGCTGGAAGCCAAAACACGCGCAAGCGTGGTGTCTTTTACCCAGGAAGAGCCATATTTCGCTGTTGAAGTCGAGCCGATTGAAGCGCCTGCTGCCGATGCTTCGCCCGAAACCGAAGCGATGCTGCGCCGCTTGAAAAGCGAATTTGAGCAGGCGGTCAATATGTCGAAAAGCATTCCGCCCGAAGCCGCGCAAAATGCTCAATCGCAAGACGAAATCGGCGCCTTGTCCGATCTTATCGTCAGCTTTCTGGAGATTCCCGTAGCCGAACGGCAGCGCATTTTAGAACTACTGGCTCCCTATGAGCGCGCCAGGGAAACAACCGAACTGCTGGCGCGCGAGATGCAGATTCTGGAAATTGACCGTGAACTCGATTCGCAGGTGCGCGAAGGCATGAACGAAAGCCAGCGCGAGTATTTTTTGCGCGAGCGCATGAAAGCCATCCAGGAAAAACTGGGCGAGCGTGATTCCTCGTTCCGCGAAGCCGAAACCTTGCGCGAAAAGATCGAAGCCGCGCAGATGAGCGACGAAGCCAAAACCAAAGCTCTCGAAGAAGTAGATCGCATGGAAAAAATGCCGCCGATTGCCCCCGAAGTTGGCGTCATCCGCACTTATGTCGAACTGATGTGTGACCTGCCCTGGAATAAGCGCACCGAAGATGTTTACGATTTGCACCGTGCGCAAGGCGTGCTGGATGAAGACCATTACGCCTTAGAAAAAATCAAAGATCGCATCATCGAATTTTTAGCCGTTCGCAAATTGAATCCGCAGTCGCGCGGG
>DASWNL010000212.1:0-9078 GCA_036399215.1 Abditibacteriaceae bacterium | reverse complement strand
TAAGCCGCCCCAGGCCATAGCGCACAATCCCTGGTTAAAAGCAGAGGGATCCCACCAATCAGTCGGGGCACCGATGAGTAGCGTCTTGGTTTCTTGCAAGTCGCGTAGTTTTTCGTAGGAAAGGGCGGTGCGCTCGTTGTTAAAAACGATTTTATCGTTCACCAAAAAATCGCTGCCCGCCGACCAGGGGAGGATATGCAATAGTGCGCCGACTCCACCATCGTTACCGAGAAACAAGCCTTTGCGTGTTTTGGTAGTTAATTCTTTGGCGGCTTGGGCAACTTCATCAAAGGTTTGTGGGATTTGGAGTCCGGCTTTTTGTAACAGGCTTTTGCGGTAATACAAAACGCCAGTGTCGCCGACCATTTTGATGCCGTAGATTTTGCCGTTCAAACGGTTAAGCGCGAGGTCTTTATCCAGAAAATCGCGCTTCACTTCCGGCGTATAAAGGTCATCGAGCGGAGCAACCTGGCCCGCTGTTACCATCGGAACCGAAAGCTGCTTTTCAAAAATGTCCGGGCCGCCTTTAACCAAAAGCGCCGTGTTTAATTTCGTTTGATAATCGCCGGGCACCCATTCAACATGAACGGAGATATTGGGATTGGCTTTGGTGTAGGCCTGGGCGTAGCGCAAAACGGCATCATGCGTGCCCTCTTCGCCGTATTGGTGATACCACTGTGAAAGAGTTATGCCGCTGCTCGCCCTTTGCGGACGGCAACCGACAAAAATCGCGCCCGCCGTCACGGTTACGCCGCGCAAGAAATCGCGACGCGTGATCTGAGGCGAAGAGAAGCGCATGATAGTGAAAAATCAGAATCCGAAGCACAAATGATAACGGAAATGACAACGGGCCGGTAACAAAGGACTAACACCTATTCTATCGTTTTGTCGCGCTGAAAATAAGCGATGACATCGTTGAGGATGCTATCCAGGTCAGTAGTGGGTGCGAAGCCGAGCAGGTTGCGCAATTTGTCCGTATTTGGCACGCGGCGCTGCATGTCTTCAAAACCAGCTTCATAAGCCTGTTCGTAGGGAATGAAAACGATTTTTGATTTGGAGTCAGTCAATTCGATAATGCGCTCGGCCAACTGCTTGATAGTCACTTCCTGATTGCTGCCCAGGTTGAAAATTTCGCCGACAGCGCGTGGATGGTTCATCAGGGCTTGCTGGCAGCGAATCGAATCTTTAACGTGCGTAAAGCAACGGCTCTGCTGGCCGTTGCCGTAAACCGTGAGGTCTTCATTGCGCAGGGCTTGCCGCACCAGATTGGGAATGACCATGCCGTAGCGCCCGGTCTGGCGTGGGCCGACGGTATTAAAAAAGCGGCAAATCACAACAGGAAGCCCTTTTTCCTTGTGATAAGCCAGGGATAAAAATTCGTCTATTGCTTTCGAGCAGGCGTAACTCCAGCGACTTTTGGTGGTGGCGCCGAAAACGCTGTCGTCTTCTTCGCTAAACGGCGTTTTATTGTTCTTGCCGTAAACCTCGCTGGTCGAAGCGATCAGCACTTTCTTGTGGTATTTGGCGGCCAGTTTTAAAACCGATTCGGTGCCGAGAATATTGGTTTCGATAGTCTCAACGGGGTATTCAATGATGCGCCTCACGCCAACGCCGGCGCCCAAGTGATAAATGTGCTGGCTTTCGGCAATCAGAGGCTCGACTAAGACTGTATCGGTCACGCTGCCGACAATCAGGCGATAGCGGTCGTTCTGTGTGAGGTGTTCGATATTGGTGAATTTGCCGGTCGCCAGATTGTCAATGACGGTGAGCCGGTTATTGGGGTCTTCCAGCAGCAGTTCGGCCAGATGTGAGCCGATAAAGCCGGCGCCGCCCGTAATCAGAATATTCATAGTATTTGAGATTGCCTTGCATTTTTTACCAAGCGCGCCGCTTCTTGTCATGCTCTTTGTTCTAACATGAGTGTTTTTAGGGCTTCATCAGGTGCTTTTATTGGAACGTTATCCTGTTTATGTTAATCTTCTTATACTCGTTTTACCTGTAAAAACACTGGTAAGAGTGCTGGTTATCATAGGAATCGCTGTTAAAACGGCTGAAATTTAACTTCTCGACGGCTGTTACTTCCGTAGCTATTGCCGCAAATCAACCCCATGAGTTTTCAGACTGACTGCCGCACTTTCGTTTCTTCTGTATTTTTGCTATTTGTCTGCCTTGCTGGATTTACTCCCAAAGGCAGCGCCGCGCCTGTTGCTTCGGCAAATTCCTCTCAAAATGGTGCTAAGAGCGGTATCCAGCGCCCTGTTTCGCCCAAAGCCTTAGCCGCACAAAAGGCGCGCGATGCCGCTTTGCGCCAGCGCAGCTACGTTTTAGGGCCGGGCGACGTTTTGCGCGTGACCGTGCCGGATTTTCCCGAATTTAGCGTGGAAACCATGACGGTTTTGCCCAACGGCACCGTTTCTCTGCCGTTCTACGGCACGATTCGCGTCAACGGGCGCAGCATAGCCGATGTGCAAGCGCAACTGCGCAAGCAATTGGTCAAGCGCATTAAGCCGCTGTTTGCCAATGCTCTTGTTCTTAGTGTGCCTCAGCCGCGCCCCATCATCGAAGAACCGGACGTTTTGCCAGTTTTTATGCAGGTTTTGGGCGCCGTCAAAACTCCGAGTCAAGTAGAAATCAAAGATGGTTATCGCGTTTCGGAAGTGATGGGTGTAGTCGGCGGCCCGGCGACGGGGCGCTTGGATAACGTCAAGGTCACTTTAGCGCGGGCCGGCCAGCCGTTGCGCGAGATTGATTTAGTCGAAATTTCCCAAAAGCCGGATTCACCCGCCAACATCGAAGTGCGCCCGTTAGATGTGATTACGGTTACCGAAATTCAAGATGTCGCCAAGCCGGTTTACATTACCGGCGCCGTCAATAAACAGGGCACATATTACATGAGACGCCTGCCCCAGGCAGGCGCGATGGAACTTTCAGAAAAACCGCGATTGTCCGAGGCATTATTAACTGCCGGCGGCCTGAGCGTTCCTCCAACTACCGAAGGTGCCCCCACAGTTGAAGAAGGCATCCGCGAATACAAAGGTGTTTTGTTTCGTGGCGCAGAAACCATCGCTTTGAATGTGAAAGATGCCCTGACGAAAAACGATCCAGATGCCGACATTATTTTGCAGCCGCAAGACCGTATCGTGGTGGACATCATGCCTTTGTTCACCATTCGCGTGGATGGTCTGGTGCGCGCGCCCGGCCAATTTCAAATGACACCCGGCGTGCGTTTTGTGGATGCCCTGGTCAAAGCCGGCGGCCCCAAGAGCGAAGTGCCCGAAGTTGTGGCTTCGATTTGGCGCGCCGGCAACGAATTGCCAGTTGACCTGAAAAAAGCCGTGGTTAGCAGCGACCCGCGTATCAATCCCGTTCTGCAAAACAACGATGTGGTGCAAATCGAAGAGCCGGAGTTTCTCGATGTGCAAGTGACCGGCGCCGTTACCAGAGGCCAGGCTCTCAAGTTGAAGTTGAATAGCGATTTGCTGACAGCCATTAGCGGCGCGGGCGGTTTCAATTTAGGCTTGAAACCGGAACTGACCGACATCAAAGTGTTACGGCGCGAAGCGGGTGGCAAGCTTATCACCCTCGATATAGACCCGGTTGAACTAAACAAGACTAACCCGGCGCATAATATCACGCTGCAAAATAATGATGTGGTAACCGTTACCGAAATCAAGCCGGAAGTTAAATACGTCACCATCGGCGGGCAGGTCAATAAGGTGGGCACGGTTGAGTTTGAAGACAACCTTGATCTTTACGATTTAATTTTGCGCGCCGGAGGCCCAACCGAGAAAGCGGCGCTTTCGCAGGTTGTGGTGCAGCGCGATGGCAAATCGCAAGTTGTAGATGCTTTTCAGGCTGTCAAAACCGGTAAACCCTTGAATTTTCCGGTTCAAAGCCGCGATGTGGTGACAATTCCCGAACACATGGCACGCGTTGTTGTGGTGGAAGCTGTTAATCGTCCCGGCGTGGTTAGAATTCCTGAAAAAGGCAGGCTGACACTGTTGGAAGCCCTTGGTGAGGCTGGCGGGCGCCAGGCCAATGCGCGCGATATTATGTTGATTCGCCAGCGCCCCGACCAGCCCGATAAGCCTGATGTAACGATTATTGATCCTTACCCAACGCCCAAGAATCCAAAGGCCACGCAACAATTGCAACAGGAATTGCAAAACGGTGACGTGGTTTACGTTTATCCCGGAAAGGTAACCGAACCCAAATCGCGCAGTATTTTATCGCTGCTGGGGCCGCTCAGTTTATTGTTCCGCTAAGAGGAAATGCGGAAAGTTGAATAGTTTCTTGGTTTAATTGAAGCGAGATTGATTTATGCCAGTGCATCCAGCAGGAGAACCGGAAAAAAACGGCGCAGGCCAGAGCAGTTCCGTAGGGCAGGGCCATTCTTATAATGCCGCTCATGGCGCCAATGGAACATCACCTCAAGCATCTGGCGCGCCCTTGGCGCGCTATGAAAACGAAGGTGATGAAGCCAATGGTAATCTGAGCCTGAATGACCCGCGCACGCGCCTCTTGATGGAGCAGCTCATCAATGTGATGCTGCAAGATAACCGGCGCCCCTCAGAAGACAAAGGCACGCAGCGCAGCTTCGATTTAGCCGCCGCTATGGCGATTGTGCGCCGCCGCTGGCCGGTTATGCTGGGTGTCTTTATTTTAATTACCGCAGCCGTTGCCTATAAATTGCGGCCCGGCAAAACCAGCTACGTGGCGACGGCAACAGTGCTTTTGCCGTCGCAGGATAAGATGCCTAAGGGCATAGAAGATGTAATTTCCCAGGATCGCCCTTCGGGAATCTCCTCCAATGTGCAAACGCAAACGGCGATTATCACCAGTCCGCCTTTGGTGGAGTGGGCATGGAAAAAAATCCCGGCAGAGTTACGCTTGAAAGGCTGGCCCCTGGGGCGGCCTCCGCACCAGGCGGTGCGCGCGGCGGCGCCGGTTTCTTCCGACTTGGTGGATATTACCGTTACGGCACTCGACCCGGAAGCGGCCAAACTCATGGCGAATCAATTAGTCGCTGTTTATCGCCAGCGCATGATTGATTGGGCGAATGAATCAACGGCGCAAAAAATTACTACAGCGAAAAAACAGGTCAAACAAGCGCAAGACTCATATCTAAAAGCCAAGAAACAATTACAGGATTTTCAACAAAGAACCGGCGTTACAAAGATAGAAGATCGCCTGACGATGGTCAACCAGCGCATTCAGGAGTTGCAAGTTGCTGCTGAAACGGCCTCCATCGAAGCCGCTTCGGGCTTGTCCAGCGAAAAGGTGTTGGGCGATACCGTTGTTGCTGAATTGCAGAAGAAGGCCAATGATGCCCGTGAGGCTTATCAGACCGTTTCCGCGCGCTACCAACCCGGCGCGCCGGAAGCGCAACGCGCCCGTCAGGCCTTATCTGAAGCTGAGAAACTATTGAACAGCCGCCAAAACGCTCTCATAGCACAGAACAATGAAAAAGCGGCCCAATTGCGTTCTCAACTGGCCACGGCTCGCAGCGAAAGCGCGGCGCTGCCTCCGATTGCTTCCAAATTTATTGATCTCAGCACTAACGTCGAATTGTTAGGTTCCACTTATCAAAACCTGTTAGAGCGTTTAAACCAGTTGCAATTATCAGAGGAAGTTACTGTCAGCACCGCCAAAATGGTCAATCCGGCCACAACCGCCATTCCTACCGGGCGCACTTGGTCGCGTGTTATTCTGATGGCGGTTTTGTGCGGTCTGGTTTTGAGCATCTTGGCTGGTGTATTGGCCGAGCAGCTTGATAACACGGTGCACTCGCCTGATGAACTGGAAAGTCTGGTTAACGCGCCGGTTTTGGGCAGTTTGCCGATGTTTGGCGATGAGGTAGAGCGCCGTTTAGCTTTTGCCATGCCGTCCAAGCCAGCCAATGCAAGTGCAAATGGTGAATCTACTCAGTTGGCGCGTGCCTCATCGGCTCTGGATAACGCCCGTTCCTCTGCGGCGCGGCCCCTGTTGGAGGCCTGCCGCATTTTGCGCTCGAATGTCAATTTTTCGATGATGGATGCGCCGCTACGCAGCATTTTGGTCACCAGTGCTGATCCGGGCGAAGGTAAATCCATGTGCGCTTTGAACCTGGCGACAGTGATGGCTTATGATGGCAAGCGCGTGATTTTATTGGATTGCGACTTGCGTCGCCCAACTCAACATCGCCTGTGCAGTTCCGCCACTAACAAAGTGCCGATGCGCCCCGGTTTTGTAGACGTGTTGGCCGGTTCGGTGGCAATTGAAGAAGCGTTACGCCCCACTCCGGTTGAAAACTTGAAAGTCATGGCGTCCGGCACTTTGCCGCCTAATCCGCCGGAACTTTTGTCCAGCCAGGCCGGGCAACGCTTGCTCGCCGAACTGCGCGATAGCTGCGACTTGCTGGTAATTGACAGCCCGCCTTTGATGTTCCTGACCGACTCGCAAGTGCTGGCCTCGTTTGTAGATGGCGCCATTTTAGTGGTGGCTGCCAGCCAGACAGCGCGCGGCCATGTGCAACGTGCGCACTCCGTATTGCGAAACGCCGGTGGGCGTGTGCTGGGTGTTATCTTCAACAAGGTCAAAGCGCACAACGACCCGGATGCTTACTACGGCTCGTATTACTCTTACTACGCTTCCAGCCCCGAAGAAGATGGTGGCGATTGGACTCCTACACGCGGACAAAAGAAGGAGCGCCGCTCTGCACATTCGGAAAGCCGCGCCGAAGAAAAAGAAGAAGTATCTTTATAAGTCCTGCTAAAGCAATATAACCCTCATTCTCGATGGTTTTTTCCAAACTCAAAATTTTTCTGGCTCTACTGGTCTTGTTCGGCGCAATAACGGCTCTGCTTTTGTTGTCTGGCCCGGAAGACATCGCAGCCTTTATCGTAGCTTTGGTTTGCGGCGCTATCGGCTTTGGCGCGCTCTCCTTGCTACACGATGCCAGGCGACGCGCCATTGTGTTGAAGCTGTTTGCGGCTGCCTATCTTTTGCGTTTGGTTGTTACGCTTTTCTTTTACAAGTCCGGCGCAGTGGAACTTTTAGGGGGCGGCGACGAAATCATCTGGGAACACGCCTGGTATCAATCGCTTTACTGGGTGCATGGCATGTCGAATCCTTACATGGCGGATGCTTTTATTCGCTCCCAGACCGCCAACAACCTCATCGAATTGTATGACGGCTCGGTTATCAACAATACCGGCTATCGTTTTTTTGCAACTTACTTTTTTTATATTATTAACATCCAGAGCCAGATGGCTCTGGCGGTTTTGAATTGCTTTTTTAACGCGCTGACCGTAGTTGTTATTTATCAACTGGCCCGCGAGTTTTTCTCGCATCGCGCCAGCCAATTTGCCGCTATTGTTGCTCTTGTTTTGCCCGGTTATCTGGTGTGGTCGGCCATGACTGTCAAGGAAACCTGGCTTATCTTTCTCGAAATCTGTATCTTGTTTGCGCTCTGGCGCCTGACGCGTATCGGTAATACACCTCAGGCCTGGCTTTATGGCCTGCTGATTTTTGTTTTAGTGGCTCTAACACAATCGCTGCGTTTTTATGTGGCGTGGATGCTGGCCCCGATTATAGTGCTGGGTTTCTTCAGCATGCGTTCGTCTCGCCCGCTGCGCACTCTGGGGCTATGTATTGGCGGTAGCCTGGTTTTGTATGTTGTGCTGATGCAAATGGGCTTAATGCCCTTTGATTTATTCGGCACCGCCAAAAAAATGCTGGTCACCATGAGCGACTTGCGAGAAAGTATCTCGACAGCTAAAGAGGTAGGTCGTGATTCTGCGGTGCGTTTTGATTATGATGTAACAACGGGTCGCGGCTTCGTGATGATGTTCTTTACTGGAATGGCTTATTTGCTATTCGCGCCCTTTCCCTGGCAGTTTCTCAGTGATGCCAGCATGAGACAGCTTTTGGTGCTACCCGAATCGCTTTTGTGGTATGGCCTCATCGCTATCTTTATGGGGCCGGGAATAATCGAATGTTGGCGCCATCAACGGCAGCTTTTTACCGGCATTTTTTTGTTTGTCATGCCGCTAATTCTCATCTACTCGCTCTCGTTTGCCAACATTGGTCTGGTTTATCGGCAACGCGCGCAGTTAATGCCGTTTTTCTTGCTCATTATTGCCGGCGGGCACGAAAGCCTGAGCCGTCGCCGCTTGCAACGCTCGCTGCATGATAAAACACGCGGTAAGAGTTACGGCTCCGGTTATCGTTATGGGTCGCGCTATGGCCGCGCCGCCTATGGCTACTATTCCGCTACCACCGAACCGGCTTCGGCAGCGCCTGGGGCGCGGTAAATTTCTCGGTTTCTGGCATAATGCGAACACGCCTGCGATTGTTGGGGTTGCTTGTCACGGCTTTCCTGCCGGGCTTTTTAAAGCGCCCTATCTATCGTTGGTGCTTTGGCTATCGCCTCGGAAAGCAAGTGAAAATTGGCATCGCCCTGCTTGATTGCGCACAATTATCGGTTGCCGACAACGCGCGCATTGGGCATGGCGTAGCCTTTTTGCGCTGTGGCGAAGTGACTATTGGCGCTCATGCTGTTATTGGCGCGTTAAATATTTTTCGGGGCGGCGAAGCCATTTATCTGGGCGACTGGTCGCAGGTTTTGCGAGCCAATGTTATTAATGCGATTCCTGAACATGATTGCACCAATGCGCCGCGTTCGGTTTTTACCTTAGGTTATGGCGCCGTTGTCACTTCGGAGCATCGCATTGATTTTACTGATGAGGTGAAGATTGGGCGCTGCTCGATTTTGGGTGGGCGCAACTCTTCAATTTGGACGCATAATCGTCGTTCAGGCGCGCCGGTTTCTATCGGCGATTATTGTTATATCGGCTCGGAGATTCGCATGGCGCCCGGCGCCCAAATTCCCGATTGCTGCGTGGTGGGCCTGGCTTCGGTGATTACCAAAGCCATAAGCGGGCCGTTCCAACTCATTGCCGGTGTGCCCGCCAAACCGCGCCGCGCTTTAACGCCCGATGATTACGAATTGATTTTTGGCAAAACCCGACCCGACTTGCCTGATGAAACTTATCCGAAGATTTCAAATGCTAAATAGAACGCGGAGCCTTCGGCCAC
>DASWNL010000211.1:0-1755 GCA_036399215.1 Abditibacteriaceae bacterium | reverse complement strand
AAGCAGCCCGCCTTCTCGGAACGGAATCTGCTTGAGGCGCGCACCCACCGGCGGGGAGCCAAACGTATACTTTACCTTGACGATAGAGTGCCGCACGTCCAACTGGGTTCCGGCTTTCCTCGAAGCAATCGCATTCTGAAGGCTTTGGTGGAGATGGGGGCGCAGGTTTCGTGCTACTCGCTCAACTTTCCGAAGGAGGACTGGCAGAACGTCTATGGCGATATTCCGGGTGAAGTCGAAGTGATTCTGGAGCGGGGCCGGGCGGGGCTGGAGACGTTTTTAATGGAGCGTGCCGGTTGGTACGACGTGATCTACGTCAGCCGCCCGCACAACCTCGCCACGCTACAATCTTTGCTCGACCGTAACCCGCAGTTGAGCGGCAACGCCAAATTAGTCTATGACGCGGAAGCGCTCTTTTCTCTCCGAAAGATCGAGTCTTTGCGGCTTCAGGGAAGAACCGTTTCGGCGCAAACCCAAAAGAGGTTGATAGAAGAAGAAGTGCAACTCGCCCGTGGATGTCATGCCATCATTTCGGTCTCGGAACGCGAGCGGCTTGAATTTGTCGGCGCAGGCTACCAGAACGCTTATGTTTTAGGGCACACGCTCGTTGCGACGCCTACGCCAAATAGTTTTGATTCACGCAAAGACATTTTGTTCATTGGAGCCATCAGCGACCTCGACTCGCCCAACGCCGATTCCGTTATCTGGTTCAGCAAAAAAATTCTTCCGCTGATTCGGAAGAATCTGGGAGAGGGCGTGAAGTTTATCGTCGCGGGCAAGATCGCGTCCGGCATCCGCTCGCAGTTAGAGACGGCTTCCGTTCACGTCTTAGGCCAAATGGAAGACTTGACCGGCCTGTACAATACCGCGAAGCTGTTCATCGCCCCGACGCGCTTCTCGGCCGGAATCCCGCATAAAGTTCACGAGGCGGCGGCACACGGCCTGCCGACGGTGGCGACCACGCTGATCGGCACTCAACTCGGCTGGAACCATGAACAAGAACTCCTGCTGGCGGATGAGGAAAAGGGATTCGCCGCAGAGTGTGTGCGCCTTTATCAGGAAAGCCAGCTCTGGCAACGGCTCCGACAAAATGCGCTTGAGCGAGTTGAAACCGAATGCTGTCCGCATGCCTTTTCAGAGCGCTTGAAAACCATCATCAATTAGCTTTGCGCAGGCTTTGAAATTCATCGTCGTTTTGCCGGCGGCCGATAGATAAAAGTATCTCCGTGTTCAGGATGAAACATTCATTTCCGGCCCATCACCGCACAAATCACGCATCCGTCAATTATCAATGCCGCAAAAGATGTTCGCCGTTGAGCGAAAAATGTTGTCTGCGAAAGGTGCGGCGCGCCTTGCGCTGAACAGACGGTTAATGGCCGCTCTGTGTGTGGGCGGCGGCGAGTTGAAAAACGCAGGGCTTCACACTTCAATCGAGTGATAGCCGTAAGAGTACAGGCCGAAGGCCGACACATCTATCAGAACGCATCGCGGCTTCATATCAAATGGTGGCCGAGCTAATAAGGAGAGAATGTCATGGAACAAATTTCAGATCATGAATGGCTTGAGGCCAACCTCAATCCACAGATATATCGCGATGCTTATTGGGCACGGTTAGGAGTCGGCTTACCCGACATGCCGCCCGACGACATCCAATGGCGTTTTACGGGCAGATCGGGACGCGAAAACCTTCAACAAGCCTTTGATTTTTACAAGTTCGTGCTGGACAACTTGCCCCAGGACGGCACGATGGAGCGC